>JAWXUK010000094.1:0-7561 GCA_044432785.1 Eubacteriales bacterium
CTTTTTTAAAAAATCCAAAAATGGTGTTTTAGTAAGTTGTGTTCTTTTACGTTGTTTAATTTACAAGGTGCACGTCACTCTATCCGAGAAGCCTCAAAGGGTTTCGCCCTTTTTCGCTAGCCACTGTGAAGTGGTCTCTCGTTTAGCGACTTAATTATCTTACCACATTGTTTTGCACTTGTCAACCCCTTTTTTGAAAAAAGTTGAAAAACTTTTCAAGTTTCATTCAAACCGTTTTTTCGCCAAAGTTCGAGGTCGTTTTGCTAACTGTGTGTCCCCTCACGTCGAGTGGAATTTCATTATAGCATGGTTTGATCCATAATGTCAACCCTTTTTTTGCATTTTTTTGAATATTTTTCAAAAAAGTCTTGAAACCCAGTGATACCAATCGATTCAAAGCTTCACTTTTTTGCGCCTAAGGTGATTTCACCCGAAAATCTGCCTTGCAATCTAGCTTTCTCTATGCTATAGTATAGATGTAATCACTGGAAACTTCGAAAGCGAATTTTGATTACTATATTATAATGTATAAGGAGGCCGCCATGCCTATTATCATCCCCGACTCCCTTCCTGCTCGCCAGGTGCTAGAGTCTGAAAACGTTTTTGTGATGACCGAAGTGCGAGGGATGCACCAGGATATTCGCCCCCTCCATTTGCTTGTGCTCAACCTGATGCCCACCAAAATCACCACCGAAACCCAGCTTTTGCGAAAACTATCAAATACGCCCTTGCAGATCCATCTTCACTTTCTGCGCACCTCCACCCATACCTCGCAAAATACCAGTCATACCCACCTCTCTTCCTTTTATCAAGTTTTTGATGATGTGAAGGATCATAAGTATGACGGTTTGATTGTCACCGGTGCCCCCATCGAAAACCTTCCTTTTGAGGAGGTGGACTATTGGGAGGAGCTCTGCGAGATCCTCCAGTGGAGCAAAACCAACGTCCATTCGGTCCTTCATATCTGTTGGGGAGCCCAGGCAGGACTTTACTACCACTATAATATCCCAAAATATCCTCTCGACGCAAAAGCCTTTGGAGTTTTCTCCCATACTGTTCATCGCAAATCCTCTCCCCTTTTCCGTGGATTCGATGATTTCTTCCAAGCTCCTCATTCTCGGCACACCGAGGTTCGAGTTGAAGATGTACAGAACTGCCCTCATTTGAAGCTGCTCGCTACCTCCGATGAAGTAGGACTCTTCGCTGCCAAGAGCGAGGACAATCACGATCTATTCCTCATGGGTCATTTAGAATACGATCCTGAGACCCTCTCTCTTGAATATTTTCGAGATGTAGAGCGTGGACTGAAGATTGATGTACCCAAGCACTATTTCGAAGGGGATAACCCCGAAAATCCACCTCAAATTTCGTGGAGATCGGCTGGGCAACTCCTATTTAACAACTGGCTCAACTATTATGTCTATCAAACCACGCCTTATTTGATGGATGAAATCTAACCCCCATTCCCTCCCCTCTTTGGGGAGGGATACCACTAGATCCTCTGTACTTTTGACTTATCCGATATTCTGCACATTGTCGCAATCCTTTTTTTGGGCATTTTGACGGTTGACTTTTGGTTTTTTTCGGTTTATAATGACATCAGTTGAATATTACAAACCGACGAGAAAGAGTAGTAACAACAATCAAACATCTTTAGAGAGCTGAGGAATGGTGGAACCTTGGTGGTGGGTGATGTTGCGAATGGACTTTCGAGGGCAACTTGAACGACAGGTTTCTGTTTAGTAGACGTTGACGGGATTTCCCCCCGTTATCCATGGAACGTGAGTGTTAGCTCATGAAGCGAGTGAACGTATATACGTTAATTTGGGTGGTATCGCAGAGGCAGAACGCTTTTGTCCCTTAGTGGGATGAAAAGCGTTTTTTTGTTTTTTCAAGAGGTTGGCAACCTCTATACTAACACCACCACTACTATTTTAAGCACATTTGTGCATCAAAGGAGAAAAACCATGAAAAAGACCACAAAACTACTAACCCTAGCAACTGTAATCGCCCTCTCTGCCCTGCTAGGAGGCTGCAGCTCCTCCGAACCTCAAGCCGAGACCACTACCCCCTCCACAACCACGACAACCACTCCCTCTACCACACCTGACACTGCAGTGGATACCACTTCCTCCGATGTGACCATCGGTATCATCCAGTTTGCCCCTCACCCCTCCCTCGATAACTGCACTGCAGGAACAGTAGAGGCACTCGAAGCAGCTGGATATACCAATATCGACATTAAAATCGCCGATGGCACCACCACCCAAACCGATATGATGGCAAAAACAATGGTTACCTCTGGTTATGATGTCATTATTCCGATCGCTACCCCTGCAGCCATGTCGGCATACTCGGCTGCCAAAGATGCTGGTATTCCTGTGGTCTTCTCGGCTGTTGCCGATCCTCTCGCAGCTGGGCTTGCCGTGGAACTTGCAAATCCTCAAACCGGTGCCACCGGCACTTCTGATGCCCTTAATTTAGAGGGACAGCTCGAGATGATTCGTGCTTTCCTACCTGATGCCACCACAATCGGCGTCCTCTACACCACCTCCGAACCCAACTCCATCACCCATCTTGAAGAACTCGAAGCCATCGCTCCTAACTACGGTTTCACCATCGAATCTGTGGGTATCACCAACGAATCAGAGGTAGCGAGTGGTGCCACTGCACTGGTCTCTAAAGGGATTGACGCTGTGACAAACTTCACCGATAACAACGTGGTCAACAACCTCCCTGCCCTCCTCAATGCCACTAACAATGCAGGTATCCCTGTCTTTGGTTCCGAAGAAGAACAAGTGCGTAACGGCTGTCTCGCTTCCGAAACCCTCGACTATATCGCTCTTGGTAACGTAACCGGCGAACTGGCTGTGCAAGTGCTTCAAGGGGCTGACGTGCTCACCCTCTCGGTGGAAGTCATTGCAGATTCCACCCCTGTGTTTAGTCAAACCGTTGCAGATGCGCTCTCTATCACCATTCCAGAATCCTATAGCCATGCAGCTGACCTCGGCTAAGAATCAAAAAAGCCTCGCAGAGTTTCGCCCCTCGCAAGGGGCGAAATAGAATCAAAATCAGTCTTTTTCTCTGGCTCTGCCAGAGAAAAAGCACCTCTCAAGAAAAAATGGCGACAATTTTGTCAGAAATCGAGCTGTTTTTTCTTGCTTGCCAAAATCTGTCGAAAAAGGCTTTGCCTTTTTCGACAGGCTGTGTCCCCCACCTTTTTGGTGGGGGATTTGGTGGATTTCCACCTAGACCTAACCTGATTGGAGCAACCTTTATGGACTTTTTACCTCTGCTCAAAAATGTATTAGAAGAGGGATTTATCTATGGTTTGATGGCGCTCGGCGTCTATGTCACCTATAAAATCCTCGACTTTCCTGACCTCTCGGTGGATGGCACCTTTCCACTCGGGGGATGTTTGACAGCCATTTTAATCACACAAGGGGTGAACCCTTGGCTCTGCTTGCTCCTGGCCTTTTTGGCAGGTGGGGTGGCTGGGTGCTGTACTGGTCTGCTCCACGTCAAGTGCAAAATCACGGATCTCCTCTCGGGGATTATTGTGATGACTGCTCTTTATTCCATCAATATGGTGGTGCTCGGTGGGGTGCAGGGCAAAGCAGTGCTGCAGTTTTTCAATCAAGATACCATCTTTAATTCTGGGATCATCACCCTCCTCCCTGAGGGGCTTCGCCCCTATCGTGTCCTCATTTTAACTGGAATTTTGGTTCTGGTGGGCAAACTTGTCCTCGATCTTTTCCTCTCGACTCGGTGCGGACTTCTGCTGCGTGCCACTGGAGATAACCCTGCCTTCGTGACCTCCCTTGCGAAAAGTCAGGGGAATATGAAGATTTTAGGGCTCGCTCTTGGAAACGGATTTACGGCGATGTCGGGGTCGGTGCTGGCTCAACAACTCGAGAACTCCTCCACGGCAATCGGAACTGGTATGGTGGTGCAAGGGCTTGCTGCTGTGATCATCGGGGCTAGTTTGTGCTCACGTTTCGGAAAGATGAAGGGCAGTTCCACTGCCATTTTGGGTTGCGTGGTCTATAAGGGGATTTTGCTCCTCGCTATGCTCTACCTCCCTCCTGTCTTCTTGAAACTTGCCATGGCAGCCCTCTTCCTTTTTGTATTGATGGGACAACAACTCTCGCAAAAGACGAAAAAGGAGGTGGTCGCATGACCTCGCTTGTGGAATTATCCAAAATTGTCAAACGGTTTAACAAGGGAGAAGTGAGCGAGAGATTGGTCTTTGATCACTTTGATTTCTCCATTCACAAAGGGGAATTTATCTCGGTGGTGGGGTCGAATGGCTCGGGGAAAACCACCCTCTTAAACCTCATTTGTGGATCCATCCCTGTGGACGGTGGTACCATTACCCTCGGTGGAAAAGAGATCACCCACCAATCGGAACATAAACGTGCAGCCCTAATTGGTCGAGTGTTTCAAGATCCCACCAAGGGAACCTGTCCTTCCATGACCATTTTGGAAAATATGATGCTTGCCGATCGAAAGGGCAAGGGTTTTGGACTCACTCGTGGGGTGACGGCTGGGCAAAAAGAGTTTTTCTGCGAGCAACTCTCCCTCCTTCACATCGGGTTAGAGGATCGTCTCTCCCTCCCTGTGGGGGCGCTCTCTGGGGGGCAACGGCAGGCACTCTCCCTCCTCCTCTCCACCATGACACCCATCGATTTATTGGTTTTGGATGAGCATACTGCTGCTCTCGATCCTAAAAGCGCCGATAATGTGATGGAACTTACCGATCGCATCATCAAAGAAAAGTCGGTCACTGCCATCATGGTCACCCACAATCTGCGCTTTGCAGTGGACTATGGAACACGTCTTGTCATGATGGATCGTGGGAATACGGTCATCGATTCCTTCGAGAAAAACAAACAGGATTATACGGTGGATTCTCTGCTCACCATCTTTAACGAAATTTCCATTGAATGTGGGAATTAAAACACACAAAAACCCTCTATGGCATAGTCTAGGTTAAGAGTTCTGATGGAACTTGAAACTTAGAATGTCATGGAGGTTTTTTCTCATGGTGGATACAACCAAACAACAATACTTTTTAGGGGCGAACTCCCCTGATGGATTTCATTCCCTTTATCAACAAATGGTGCCCCCCAAGGATGCGACGGCAATCTACATCTTAAAAGGAGGGGCTGGCTGTGGGAAGTCAACCCTGATGCGTCAACTCTCGGCAGAGGCGATGGCACGTGGGATCCCTGTGGACGAGATTTTATGCTCGGGGGACCCTGATTCCCTCGATGGCGTCATCTTCCCTACCTTGAAAATTGCAGTGGCAGATGGGACGGCGCCCCACGTCATCGAACCCCAATTCGCTGGGGTAGTGGAACGTTACGTCAATTTGGGGGAGTGCTATGATTCCCAAAAACTTCAAGAGGTGCGTGGGGAGTTAGTAGACTGCATGACCCATTACAGCGAGTGTTGCGCCCTCACCATCCCTTGCCTTGCAGCGGCAGGGGAACTGGGGAGCACCATCTCGAGCGTCCTTGTCACCCCAAAACTCGAAGAGCGTCTCGCCAAACGAGCAAGCGGTATTTTAAGTCGGGAAGTCAAGGCGAAAGGGGGGCAATCGGTGGGGAGTGTCACCCAACGGTTTTTATCGGGGAATACCTGTAAAGGACGGCTCTCCCTCCTCCATACTGCCACCAACCAGTGCGAGAAGGTCTATGTTTTGTGGGATAGCTACGGGATTGCGAGCCATCTCCTCCTCCCTCTGCTCACAGGTGCTGTCAACCGTGGGTATCACGTCATCGCCTGTCTCAATCCCATGTTTCCAAAACAGTTAGAGCATCTCATCATTCCTGAATTAGGACTCTGTTTCCTCTCTTCCACCCCTTCCCTACCTGTCGAGGGCGAGCATTTTCGCAAGATTCGCATGGAAACCCTCCTCGATAGTGGACTCCTCCATCAAAATCGCAGTAGACTGCGCATTTATCGCAAGATGTATCACTCTCTGCTAGAGGAGGTGGTCGCCACACTTGCCGAAAATAAGCTCATTCACGATCGCATGGAGGAGATCTATCACCCCTATGTGAACTTCGATTTGCTCTCGGAATTTGCCAAAAAATTGGGGGAAGAAATTTTCCCTTAAAATAATCGCCATCCTTTGACCTCGCTGTAGTGGAGCAATCCACCGGCGAGGTTCCATTCTTCCACATATTTGATCTTTTCCGAGATGGTGTCGCTATCGTCAAAGAGCACGAAGTGCAGCCCTGTTTCGTGGTTTTGATAGGTGAAATATCGGGCGCAAAGCTCCTTCGAGAAGAAAACAGTCCCCCCGACCTTACGACGGAGAATATCCACCTCCTCGTAGGGGAGGGTGGTGCCATTTCCCGTGGGGGAAGGGATATAGAGATCCTCTGCGATGCAGTCCATCTGCATGAGGACACGCTCTCTGCCGAATCTTGTCACCCCTCCCTCCATCCGATGATAGAGGGTCCCCCCTGAAATGGCAGAAGAGAGGAGGACTTGCGCTGTTTTGGTTGCCGAGCCATAATTTTCCGACACCGTGAGATCCCCCTCTGGAAGCTGTTTTTCTAAGTAAGATACCACCTCTTGCAAAGTGGGGTTGGTGGTCCCCTGAAATTGGCAGATCACCCCTTGATAATTGCGACGGTCTACCTCTCGCAAAATCTGTCCACATAGACGTGGGACATCCCCCTTAGGTGCGAAGTGGTGGCTTGCAATACCGAGGAGCTGGCCGTTTGTGCGCAGATCCGAGGGGCAGTTGGCACGGAGGAGGTTGAGTTTTCCGTCGATGCGATAAAGGTTGTGGATCTGCTGATGTTGGGTGCGCACACCGATTTCTTCGGGCGTGATCGCAATGTGTAAATTTTTTCGTCTCATTGTCATAGTATTCCCCTTGTCCTATTTTGTTTCTTGTGATATAATGTTATTTATGTAAAGCAACACCAAAATAGAACGGAGGGTTTTTTATTGTTACCCATTCCTAGTGGAATTTATTCCACGTTTTTAGACCTAGATCCCCAGAAATTAGCCGACCGTGGGGTCAAACTTGTCCTCGCCGATTTGGATAATACCTTGGTGCCCTACGGCGAACCTCTCCCCTCACAGTCGGTCATCGAGTGGAACAAAGCACTGCAATCGGTTGGGATCTCCCTCTTCATTCTATCGAATAGCCGTCGTTCTGGACGGGTGGAGAAATTTGCCGAGGGGTTGGACGTCCCCTATCAAGGATGGTCGGGGAAACCTCGTCGGAGAGGCTATCTCGCTGCGATGGAGCGCATGGGGGCAACCCCCGAGCAAACCGTCATGGTGGGGGATCAAATTTTTACTGATATTTTAGGGGCAGTGCGCAGTGGGGTAACCCCTCTGCTCTTAACCCCTGTGACGCTATCTGGAAATGTCGGACGGTATCTGCGCTATCACGTGCTAGAAGCCCCCTTTCGGCATCTGGCAAAAGGGAGGAATTTTATATGAGTATGGCACAATTCGGGGTGGCCGGCAACAGCACCGTCTACCTCGAAACCGTGAGCAAGTCCTCCCTCAAGGCGCCGAGTTGGCTCTC
>JAWXUK010000095.1:0-7553 GCA_044432785.1 Eubacteriales bacterium
CCTGTGATCACGATGGGCTTGGGGGATTGTTGCACTAAATAGGAGAGGGCGGCGGCGGTGTATGCCATGGTATCGGTGCCGTGGGTGATGACGAAACCATCATATTTTTGGTAGTTATCCTCGAGGGTTTGGGAGATGGCAAGCCAGTGGCAAGGGGCGATGTTTGTGCTGTCGAGGTTGAAGAGTTGCAGGGTTTCGACGGTGCAAAAGGTTGCCACTTGGGGGACTTTGCTCAAAATTTCTTCCGAGGTGATTGCCGGGGTGTAACCGTTTTCTCCTTGAAGAGAGGCGATGGTCCCCCCTGTGGCGATCATTAAAATATTAGGTTTCTTGGATGGATTTGAGATATTGTCCATAGAGCGTCATTTTTAACTCCTCTCCGATGTTGTGGACCTGTTCGAGGGTGAGTAAACCTTGTTCGTAGGCGATTTCTTCGAGGCAGGCGACCTGTTTGCCTGTTTTATTTTGGAGATCTTTGATGGTGAGCGCAGACATGATAAGGCTATCGGCAGTGCCGGCATCGAGCCAGATGAAATCTTGGTCGAAGGGGATGACCTTGAGCTGTTTTTGCTGTAGGTAGAGGAGATTAATGTCGGTGATTTCGAGCTCACCTCGTGCCGATGGGGGGAGGGTTTCTGCCATTTTGACCACTTGGTTATCGTAGAAGTAGATGCCTGGGACAATGTAGTTGGATTTGGGATGTTCGGGTTTTTCTTCGATGGAGATGGCATTGCCTTCTCCATCAAATTCCACCACACCGAAGGGGCGAGGATCCTCGACAGGGTAGCCGAAGACCGTGGCTCCACTGGTTTGGAGGGTGGCTGGGTGGAAGGTTTCGGTGATGGTGGGGGAATAGAAAATATTGTCCCCTAAGACGAGGCAGACACTGGAGTCGCCAATGAAGTCTTTCCCAATTAGGAAGGCATCGGCGATCCCTCGTGGGACGTGCTGAACGTCGTAGGTAATCGAGATACCGAACTGAGATCCGTCGCCTAAGAGGGCGAAGAAGGTGTCCTTTTCGTCGGGGGGGACGATGATCAGAATATCGGAGATTCCTACCTGCATGAGAGTGGCGAGGGGGTAGTAGATGAGGGGCTTGTCGTAGATGGGGAGGAGGGGTTTACACACTGGGCGAGTGATGGGGTAAAGTCTTGTCCCTTTCCCTGCTGCTAAAATAATGCCTTTCATAAATGAATCTCCTGTTCTTAAATAAAATCGGGTATTTTCTGTGAAGCGAATTGCCTTTACATGAGTGGCGAGAAGATGCGTAGGATGCTATGGTAGAGGGAGAGTAGTGGGTTTTTGGGTTGGGTGTCCTCGAGGGTGACCTCTTGGCAGTGGGTGAGGGTGGTGCGAAAGTCTTGAGCGATGGCTTCTAGGGAGGGGGTGTTGCACATCCAGATGCCATTTTCGAAGTGGTGGAAGAGGCTACGGTAGTCGAGGTTTACGGTGCTGACGGTGGCGTAGGTGTTATCCACTAGGAAGAGTTTGCTGTGGATGAAACCTTTAGAATATTCGAAAATTTTCACACCTGCACGCAATAAATGGGGGTAGTGAGCTCGGGTGAGGTGAAAAACGTATTTTTTGTCGGGGATGTGGGGGGTGATGATCACCACGTCTACCCCTGATTTCGCAGAGTTGCAGAGGGCATTTGTGGTGGTGGCATCTAGGATTAAATAGGGGGTCGTGATATAGATGGAGTGCCTTGCCTTAGTGATAAGGTTGAAATAGACCGTGAGTCCTACCAGTTCTCGGTCGAGGGGGGTGTCGGCGTAGGGGGCGATGAGTCCTTGGTTTGGGAAGTGGAAGGCTGTCTTGGGTTGGAAGTTAGTGTAAGGGGTTTTTACTTTACTACAGTACTCCCACATGGAGAGGAAGAGGATGGTCATGTGCCAGGCAGATTCCCCTTCGAGGTGGAGGGTGCTGTCTTTCCAGTGGGGTTTGTGGGGGGCGAGGTTTGCATATTCGTCGGCGAGGTTGAGCCCTCCTGTGAAGGCAGTGATGCCGTCGATGAGGAGGAGTTTTCGGTGGTCACGGTTGTGGATGGATTTGGAGAGCACCAAGGGGACCGGGTTGAAGATTTGGGTCTGAATCCCTTGGGATGTGAGGGTTTTATGGTAGTTGCGTGGAAGGGTGAGGGCGCTTCCTATGCCATCGTAGATGAGTCGGATTTCCACCCCTTCTTGGACCTTTTCGAGGAGGAGGTCGAGGATAGATTGCCAGAATACCCCACGAGAGAGGATGAAATATTCGAGAAAAATATAGCGTTTGGCGCTTTTGATCGCCTTGAGCATGGCGTGGAAGGTTGCTTCTCCACTTGGGAGGTAGGTGGTTTTGGTGTTGGAGCTACAGGGAGTGGAGGAATGTTGCTGGATATAATGGATTTGTGTGTGTGCGTCAGGGGGTGCGTGGATTTTTGCTTTGTGCAGGGGGGATAAGGTTTCTTTTAAGTGGTGGGCTGAGGGGCGCATGGCTTTTTTGGTGCGAGTGGTGATGTGGTGCCCCCCTATGAAGAGGTAAAATAACGATCCTAAGACTGGAAAGAGGAAAATAACCACGATCCAACTGAGTTTGAAAGCTTGGTCGTCGGGGGTGTTGAAGATATAGAGAACGGTGAGAATGGGGATCACCGTAAATGAGTGAGCGAGAAAGGGGGTGCGATGGAGGGCTATCCCTAGGAAAAAGAGGAGTGCGAGCTGGAGGGAATAGAGTGCGAGGTAGCCAAGTGGTCGCAGATAATGTTGAATGGGGCGCAATGTGATCCCTCCTATGGAAGAGGGTGCCCTCTTCTATTATAATACAATTTTTGGGATAGTCAACTATATTTTTCACCATTTTTAGGTTGAGACATATACTGTAGTAATATCCAGATTTGGGGATAGAATACCTCGAAGGTTGGATAAAGATCGTGAAAGGAGCTTAGTGATGAATATTGTTGTTGTGAAAGCCCCAAAATATTTGGGCAATTTGTTAAAGAAAATCTTCAAACTAGCATAAGTTTGGTCGCCCCCTCATAATATGACTTGAACCTACCTATACGGTTTTTGGCATGTTGTGCCACATTATGAAAAAGGGAGCGATGAAACCATGGAACTAAAAAAGAATCTGCTACAATGCTATGAAATGGTGTGCCATACCACCATTTGTCAAGAGGAGACCTTAGAGGCTATTGTGCCTGATGCCTGTCCTGATATTTTACAGATTGTGACCATGTGTGGTCAGGTTTGCGTATTATCTACCTCTGCGAAGGAGGGGCAAGGGGGTCTGACTGGGATGGTGGAGAGTACGGTGCTCTATTGTCCTGAGGGAGGTGGGACCGTCGAGAAAATGACGGTTCGAATCCCTTTTCAGTGCCTTGTGGATATGTCGGATCTCACGGCAGATGGCGTGGTGTGTGGGACGGCGCAGTTGGCTCGCTGTGAGGCACGTCTCCTCAATCCTCGGAAGATTTTGGTGCGTGTGGAGATTGCCATCTGCTTGAGTGGATATGAGCCTCAAACGGTCAACCTCTGCTGTGGCGTGGATCATCATGATGGGATGGAAGGGCGCATGGTTGGGGTGGATTGTCACCCTATTGTGAGCGTGCAACGCAAGGAGTTTACCTATGAGGAAGTGATTGGATTACAGGGGGAAGGGCTTGTTTGCTCGAGGATTTTCCCTGTGTGTCACGAGAGTAAAGTGATTGGGACAAAGCTCATCTTCAAAGGTGAGATTGAATTGCAGATTTTGCAGAGTCTGGAGGATGGTTCCCTGTCGGTCTCACGGCATCAACTGCCTTTTTCGCAAGTGATGGAGGTGGAAGAACTGGGAGAAGAGGGGTGCCCTGAGGTGGAGATCGTGGTGGAATCCTATCACATTCACTCGGATTATGGGGATGATCACTCGGTTGAGGTGAGTATTGATCTTGTGGCGCAAGCTGTGGTGCGAGGGAAGCAACGTGTGGAGATTTTGGAGGATTGTTATAGTACCACCCATGAACTTGAGGTGGATTATCAACCTATTTCCCTTGTGACCTCGGCAGAGAGGTTGGTGGCACCTCAAGCGGTGCGCAAGATGATCGAAACGGAATTTCCCATCAAAACGGTGGAAGATGATTGGGTTTTTATGGGCGAGATTCTGAAACATCGAGAGGGGGAGGAGATGACCTTGACGGTTCCCCTTGTGGTGACACTCCTTGCGATTGGGGAGGACAACGAACTTCGCAGTGTGCAAGAGGTGGTGGAGGTTTCCCATACCATTGCTTGCCCTACGCAATGTGACTGTATTTGCTGTTGTACCATGCAAGGGGATGTCTATGGTGCCCCTGCTGTGGGTGGGGTAGAATTGCGACTAAACTGTCAATTTGAGTGCGTTTTGATAGAGAAAACCTCGGTCATAGGGGTGAATCGTGTGACACTGGGAGAGGAGCGAGAGCGTGGTGGGACACAAGTGATTTTGCGTATGGCGAGCGAAGAGGAGAGCCTTTGGGAGATTGCGAAGGGCTATGGTACCACGATGGCGCAAATTATTTCGGCAAATGAATGGGAAGAGGATGTTCCCCCTGTGGGGAGGATGTTGCTCATTCCAAATATGAAATAGGGGACACGACCTACCTTAGAAGGGGACTTCTGAGGTAGGTTTTTCTTGCATTTTTTGGGGTTCTGTTGTAAAATGAGAGGGATAGGAGGTGCGTGGTATGCGATATTTATCAGAAAAAGAGACCGATGAAGCTTGTTTGTTGATTAAAAACGGAGAACTGGTTGGGATTCCGACAGAGACGGTCTATGGGTTGGGGGCGAATGGATTGAATCCTTCGGCTGTGGAGAAAATTTTTGTGGCGAAGGGTCGTCCACAGGACAATCCTTTGATTTTGCATCTGGGGGAGAGCGAGTGGATGGCACGGTATTGCGTGGAGATTCCATCTGTGGCTTGGGTACTTGCTGAGAGATTTTGGCCTGGGCCACTCACCTTGATTTTGAAGAGAAATGAACTTGTTCCGAATTGTGTGACGGCTGGACTGGATACAGTGGGGGTGAGATGTCCCGATCACCCTGTTTGCCGTGAAATTTTGCGAAAAGTGGATCTGCCTATTGCAGCACCTTCGGGAAATACGTCGGGAAAACCGAGTCCGACCTCCCCTCGACGGATGGGGGAAGATATGGAAGGAAAGATTTCTGCCATTGTGGATGGGGGGGCTTGTACCGTTGGGGTGGAGTCTACCATTTTAGATTTGACACAGAATCCTCCCTGTATTTTGCGCGTGGGAGGGGTGACGAGGGAGGAACTGGAAACGGTCTTGTCCTTGCGAGAGGATGGGTCTTGTTCCTCGGAGGAGGCACCCAAAGCCCCTGGAATGAAGTATCGGCACTATGCGCCTAATGCTGCCATGACCTTGGTAGTAGGAGAGTATGAAGGTTCGTCGCTTTACATTAAAGAAAGATTATCTAAAGGAGATGGGGTGCTCTGCTTTGAGGAGTGTGCCTCTCGGTTTTCGGGAGGTTATGTTGTTTCTATTGGAAAGGAAAATCACTTTACAGAGCAAGGGAGAACAGTCTTTGAAGGGCTTCGCTCTTTTGATGATACCGATGTTTCTCGGATTTGGGCGCAGTGTCCGAGAGAGGAAGGGATCGGGGCTGCGGTCTGCAATCGGTTGCGAAAAGCAGCAGAAACCGTTGTTTTCGTCAATAAAAAAGGTGAAATGATATGAAAATTATTGGATTTACTGGGCAAACCGGTGTTGGTAAGACGACGGCCCTACAAGGGATTAAGATGCTTGGGGGGGAGATTTTAGACTGCGATGCCCTCTATGCGCAGGTGCTTCGTGAGGATACCGGTTTGAAGACTGCTCTATGTGATGAATTTTGCGATATATTGAATGAGAACGACGAGATTGATCGGAAAAAGTTGGGATCCATCGTCTTTGAAGATCCGGTAGCGCTAGAGAGATTGAATGGAATTACCCTTCCTGTGATGAAAAAATATGTGGAAAATACCCTTGCAAATTGGAAGGAAATGGGGTATACTATAGTTGCAATTGATGCGATTTTGCTCATCGAGAGTGGGCTTGTCGAGATTTGTGATGCTACCATCGCAATCACGGCTCCACAGAATTTGAGACTTGTTCGGATTATGAAGCGAGATGGTATTTCAGAAGAATATGCTAGAAATCGCATCAAATCCCAGAAAAGTGAAGAGTTCTATATCGAAAATTGCGATTATCAACTGCGTAATGATCATTTTCGAGCCGAGGATTTTTCGGTGGAGGCATTGGAATTACTAAAAACGATGGTAACACATCAATGAATTTGGAGGATTTAACTATGGAAGAGAATAAAGAACGTGGGAAAGAGCTAAGAGAGGCCCTCTGCATGCAACAAAAGCATGGTTTTGATAAGGTTTCCCCTGAAGAAATCTTGGCAATGGACGATTATTGTGTTGGCTACAAACAATTTTTGGACGCTGGCAAGACCGAGCGTGAGTGCGTCGAGCGCTCTATTGCCCTTGCGAAGGGGGCTGGGTTTGTGGAGTATACCGAAGGTATGGCACTGAAACCTGGAGATAAAGTTTACTATAATAATAGAGAGAAAGCCATTATGCTTGCTATTATTGGTCGTCAATCCCTTAAAAAGGGGAGTCGTATTGTGGCTGCGCATATCGATGCCCCTCGTTTGGATTTGAAGCAAGTGCCTCTCTATGAAGAAAATGAGTTGGCTTGGTTTAAAACCCATTATTATGGTGGTATCCGTAAGTATCAATGGGTTGCGATTCCACTCGAGTTGCGTGGGGTTGTGGTCATGAAAAGTGGACAAGTGATCAATGTTTCTGTGGGTGATGGCGAGGGAGATCCCGTCTTTACCATTACCGATTTGCTACCACATTTGGGGGCTGATCAGAGTAAAAAACCTCTCGGAACTGCCATTACTGGCGAGGGTATGAATGTCCTTGTGGGTAGTTTCCCTATTCGTGGGGATGAGGGGAGCGATCGTATCAAACTCTCTGTTTTGGAGCTACTCAACCGTAAGTATGGCATTGTGGAGGAGGATTTCTGCTCGGCTGAACTCTGCGTTGTGCCTGGATTCCCTGCTCGTGATGTCGGGTTTGATGCTTCTATGATTGGGGCTTATGGTCAAGATGATCGTGTGTGCTCCTATGCTGGTTTGGCAGCTCTGCTTCAAGTGGAGTTCCCTGAGCATACTGCTGTTTGTATGCTTGCAGACAAAGAGGAAATCGGTTCGGAAGGGGTTACTGGGATGAAATCTCGTGCCTTTGATACCTTCATGTCCCGTTTGTGTGCAAGTCAAGGGGTTTTGGTGGAGGATTGCTATGAGAAGTCCTTCTGCCTCTCGGCTGATGTGACTGCTGCGTATGATCCTAATCATGCCGAGGTCTATGATAAGCGCAACAGTGCTTATCTCAATCACGGGGTTGGGATTTGTAAGTATACCGGGGCTCGTGGGAAATCTGGGGCTTCGGATGCGACGGCTGAATTGGTTGCATTTACCCGTCGTGTCTTTGATGAGAATCAAGTGCTGTGGCAAATGGCGACCCTTGGTAAAGTGGATCAAGGGGGTGGC
>JAWXUK010000096.1:0-7524 GCA_044432785.1 Eubacteriales bacterium
CTGCCGAAGTTTTTGGGTTTGATTTCCAGTTTGATGATATCGCCGATTTCAGCTTTAGAGAGTTGCTCTCTTGCTTCTTCTAGACTGATCTCAATCCCTGCATTATCAACCGTTTCAACCACCTCTTTACGGAGTGTGACACGGACGGTGCATTTCACGGGGTCGAGCTCGACGGTGAGGTTATCCCCTACCCCTTCGTAGTCACGGCGATAGGCGCTTGTCAAGGCTTGGGTGATCTTTTCGATCATGTAACCCTGCTTGATCTTCTTTTGCTCTTCTAGTTCGGCGATAGCGGCGAAAAATTCTTTGCCATCTAGCTCGTTATTGCTCTTTTTGACTCGTTTAGCCACAATGTTTTCCTCCAAAATATAGTTGGTTTAGGTTCCTGATTAGAATCGGGGGTATAACCGTGTTTTTGCAACCTCTTTTTTAGGGAATGTAACGGTCTCTTCTCCGAATGTGATGGTGAGATCTCCGTCCTGCCAGTCGGCGAGGATGCCGATCCACTCTTTTTTGTTCTCATAAGGGCGATAGAGCTTGAGCTCTACCTCGGTGCCGATGAACTGCTTGAAATGTTCCGGTTTTTTCAAGGTGCGATCGGCTCCTGCTGAGGAAACTTCGAGGATATAGCTCCCTTCGATGGGGTCGCTCTCGTCTAAGAGTTCCGAGAGGGGGCGACTGACCGCCTCGCAGTCTTCGATGGAGATCCCCTCTTGTTTGTCGATATAGATGCGCAGAAACCAGTCCCCTGCTTCTTTGACGTATTCCACGTCCCACAGGGTGCATTCTGCTTGCTCCACCAACGGGAGCACAAGGGCTGAGACCATTTCGGTCACCTTTGCCATGGTATTTCCTCCTCACAGAGCGTATTTTTTGCGTAAGCCACAATGCACAAGGAAAGAGTGAGGCGCACCCCACTCTGACTTACATAACTATCTAAACATATTATAGCATATTTTTCCTTGGTTGGCAAGTGTTTTTTTGCTGTTTTTCAAGATTTTTTTAGGTGGTTTTTCCATAAAAAAGAGCCGTTTCTAAAAAGAAACAGCCCTAAATCTTATTTTGATTTTATGCTCTTGCTTTTTTTGCTGTCTCGACAAGTTGGGTGAAGGCTGCTTTGTCGTTGACGGCGAGTTCTGCAAGCATTTTACGGTTGATGGTGATCCCTGCGATTTTAAGACCATTCATGAAGGTGGAATAGTTCATTCCGTTCATTTTACAAGCCGCATTGATACGTGTGATCCA
Organism: Eubacteriales bacterium; assembly: GCA_044432785.1. Classification (GTDB taxonomy): domain Bacteria; phylum Bacillota; class Clostridia; order Oscillospirales; family Oscillospiraceae; genus JAWXUK01. The sequence goes on from JAWXUK010000096.1 coordinate 1,246, forward strand.
TAGTTGACGGAAATCACGTTTTTTGAGCTTACGACCAGTGTAAGCGTAGCTAAGGGACTTCATCACAGCTTGGTTTGCCATTTTGTAATGCTTGGACTTAGCGCCCCAGTACCCTTTTGCCATTTTCAGGATTTTATTTCTTCTTTTGCGCGTCATCATCGCGCCTTTAACTCGTGCCATTGTAATTTACCTCCTCTTATTTGTATAGAATCATGCGCTTAACTGCAGCTTCATTGGTTTTGTCTGCGTAGGCGCCAGCTCGGAGGCCTCTTTTAAGCTTTGTGGTTTTTCCGTGACCATTTAATAGGTGACGTCTGTTTGCGTGGGCGCGCTTAACCTTACCACTTTTGGTGAGGGAAAAGCGTTTTTTTGCACCGCTATGTGTTTTGATTTTTGGCATTTCAAAAAACTCCTTACTTGTGTGATATATAAGTTTAGGATGTGACTCCGTTAACTTTCTGTTTCTTCCTTGTTTCGACCTTGTTTTGCTTCGTTTTTGGTCTCTTTCAAGATTTTGGATGCGAGGAAAATGGACATGTGACGTCCTTCGAGTTTTGCGGATTTGTCCATCACGGCAAGCTCGCTACATTCTTCGGCAAAGCGCATGAGTAGGTCTTTTCCGATGTTGGTGTGAGCCATTTCACGTCCACGGAAGCGCACCGTTACTTTGCAGCGGTTGCCTTCGCTTAAAAACTTTTGAGCGTTGCGCAACTTGACGTTAAAGTCGTGGGTGTCGATCCCTGGGGACATACGAATCTCTTTAATTTCGACCACACGTTGGTTTTTGCGTGCCTCTTTTTCACGTTTGTTTTGCTCATAGCGATATTTTCCATAGTCCATGAACTTACAAACTGGTGGGTTGGCATTGGGGGAGATTTTGACGAGGTCGAGCTCTTGCTCTTGCGCCATTCGCATTGCCTCTTCTAAGGTGAGGACTCCTAGTTGCTCCCCTGTTTCGGAAATGACACGCAGTTCAGGGTCCCGAATGTCTTCGTTGATTTGATGAGCTGTGTTAGCGATGAAAAGCACCTCCAGACAAAATTTTACGCAGAGGTTTCTCCTCTGCGTCATAGCAAATCCAGGCAAAGTACGAATACTTTGCAGATTCCATGTAGACCTGTGGGACCGTAATTGGTCTTGAGGTGAGGGCAGAGGTTCTGACCTTCTTTGTTGTTACTGATTTAGTTTATCAGAAAGTACTGGGGATGTCAATACTTTTTTTGAAAAAAATTGGGAGATTTTTCGTAGTAGGTGGGAAAGAGGCGAAACTCTCTTGTCTCGGCTGATATTCTATGTTATACTATATTATACCTATCATCCTTTATCATAGAAGGTGAAATTTTAATTTTCAACGATGTTGGGAGGGGCTTTGCATGATTTATTTTGATAATAGTGCCACAACCATTCAAAAACCCCCTTCGGTTGCAATTGAGATGGCGCAATCGATTGGGACCCTTGGCAATCCCTCTCGCTCCTTTCACGATCCGGCACTCGCTAGCTCTCGCACTCTTCTGAAAGCTCGGAGCGAGGTGGCTTCCCTCGTGGGGGCTCACTCTCCCCTCTCGGTGGCGTTTACCTCGGGGGCAACCGAAAGTCTGAACCTTGTGATTTCTAGCCTGATTTCCTCGGATTGTCACGTCATTACCACGGTGCTCGAGCACAATTCGGTGCTTCGCCCCCTCTATCTATCGGGGTGCGAACTCTCGATTCTCCCTTGCGATGACGAGGGGAAGTTATGTTTGGAGGGGCTCCCCTCTCTACTACAATCCAACACAAAAGCATTGGTTGCCACCCACGGTTCCAATCTATTGGGAGGGATCTCTTGTGTGGATCGGTTGCGTGATTTTTGCAAAGAGCATGGTCTTTACTTTATATTAGATGTATCCCAAACCCTTGGATCTGTCCCTGTGGGTGCTGAAATGGCTGATGTCCTCTGCTTTACGGGGCACAAGGGGCTGATGGGTCCTCAAGGAACTGGGGGGATTGTTGCCACCTCTCCCCTCCCCTTTTCCCTTGTCAAGACTGGAGGGGCTGGGAGCGATAGCTTTGCGCCACATCAGTCCCTCGACTTTCCTGATATTTTTGAGGCTGGTACCCCTAACACCCACGGATTGGCAGGACTTTCGGCAGCTGTTTCCTTTCTCAATGAGGTGACTGTGGAGCAGATTTCCTCCCATGAGAGCACACTATGTGCTCGGTTGCTCGAGGGTCTGGAGCAAATCGATGGGGTGCGAATCTTCGGCTCACGTTCTTCGGAAGATCGGCTCCCTGTGGTTGGATTTTTGCTAGGAGATAGGTCAGCAGAGGAGGTGTCGCTTCAGCTATGGGAAGGGTGGCAGATCGCCACTCGGGCTGGCAGTCACTGCGCTCCCCTCTTGCACGAGCGATTTGGGACGCAAAATCGAGGGATGATGCGTGTTTCCCTTGGATATTATAACAAGATGGACGAGGTGGAATCTTTTCTCTCGGCTTTGGATGCCATTGCAAGGGGGTGTTCGTCATAAAGGACCTGATCGTGACCTTTCCATCCACAAATCACGCAATTTTAGGGGAATCTCTCCTATTAAAACACAAATGCGAGGTCAAAGTGATGCCCCTCCCCTCCCTTCTGCGTGCTGGGTGTGGGCTCTGTCTACGAATTTCACCTGAAGAAATCGCCCCCTCTCTTACCTTATTAAAAGAGAGAGGGGTGGTGGTGGACGGTCTTTATCGTGCCACGGTTTGCGACGGAAAAACAACCTATGAAGAGGAGTGCTTGACGTGAATACCTTATCTTTTTCCAACTGTACTAGTGGAGGATGTGGCGCAAAATTGCCACCCTCCCTGCTCTCGGATGTTCTTGGGAACATCCCCAAAATGGAGTCCCCCCAACTGCTTATTGGGTTTGAGGGGGCAGATGATGCTGCTGTCTATGAGCAGGTCGATGGCTCGTGCATCATCTCGACCACGGATTTTTTCTCACCTATGGTGGAGGATCCACGTCTCTTTGGGAGAATCGCTGCGGCAAATGCGCTAAGCGACGTCTATGCCATGGGTGGGAAACCTGTGATGGCGCTCAATTTAGTCTGTTTTCCAGAACAACTTCCCATCGAAGTTTTGGGGGAGATTTTGGCGGGTGGAGGAGAAAAGGTCCTCGAAGCCGGTGCTGTGATCGGTGGAGGGCACTCCATTTACGATAAAGAGCCCAAATATGGGCTCTGCGTCACAGGGATCGCCCACAAAAGCGAGATCATTCGCAATAACACCCCAAAGATTGGGGATCACCTCATTTTGACCAAGGCGCTCGGGGTCGGGATTGTGATGGCTGCAGCTCGTGTGGAGATGGCGAGTCCTTCGGCAGTAACCACTGCCACACAGTCGATGGAACGACTCAATCGCTACGCAGCCGAGAAAATGTCGGGGTTTGCTGTACATGCTTGCACTGATATCACTGGGTTTGGACTGCTCAACCATTTACTGGAACTGTGTGGAGATACCGTCTCTGCGAGGGTATCGGTGGGGGATATTCCTGTCATTTCTGAGGCAGTGGACTATGCCAATGAATACCTCCTCACAGCAGCAGGACAGCGCAATCGCAACCATTTTGGCACGAGAGGGGCAGTAGAGTCCCTTGATTTTGGGATGCAAGAAATCCTCTTCGATCCACAGACTTCAGGGGGACTTTTGCTATCGGTTTCGGCAGATTGCAGTGGAGAACTCCTCAAGAAAATCAGACAAGATGACCCTATCGCTTCCATCATCGGCGAGGTGGTGGAGCGATCGGATGATGTCATTACATTTACCACATAAAAGGAGAAATATGATGAAAAAACTTGATATGCGTGGAAATCCCTGTCCCATTCCTGTGATCACGGCGAAAAAGGAGTTGACCCTCCCCACTTGTGAGGGGGTTGTGGTGGTGGTTGACAATTTTGTCGCCATCCAAAATTTAGAGAAAATGGCCAAGGGGTATGGCTTCCCCTTCTCTCATCAATCCCACGAGGATGGTACCTATTCTGCGAGTATCGTCAAAAGTGGCGAGATTCCAGTCTTGGAAGAGGTCGCTGTCCCCTCCCCTGTGGCTGTGGGAGGTGCGACGGTGCTCATCGGGAGCAATCAAATGGGACGTGGGAGCGAAGAATTGGGCAAGATTTTAATCAAGGGATTTATTTTTTCCCTCACACAACTCCCCACCCCTCCCAAAGCTGTGCTCTTTCTCAACAGTGGAATTGATTTGGTATGCGAGGGGAGCAATGTCATCTCTGACCTTGAAACCTTGGTATCACAGGGGTGTGAGGTGATTGCCTGTGGCACCTGTCTCAATTTTTACCAAAAGACAGATCTCCTCGCTGTGGGGGAAATTGGAGATATGTACAACATTGCTAGCCATCTTGCTGTGGGAGCGCCACTCATTTCGCTGTAGTGCTGACATACTAAAAATTTAAGAAATTTCATTTTCGAGTGAAGGTCTTCTGTATTTATGAAATTCTTTGCAGTTTTCTGCAAGGAATTTTTCTTTTTACCCATACTATGATCAACTATACCGAAATAAATATAAAGTTATTTAATCGTATGCTATTGACAGCATGCGATTGAATGTGATATACTGCTTGAGACTTAAAAAGAGAGGAGGGTTCAAAATGCAAGAAACCCACCGTTTGTTTCATTTACTGGGTCGTATTCACCATAAAATCAAGAAAAAAGGGGATTTTTCCTTCAAAAACGATGAACTTACCATGGCTCAAGGGCACGCTTTGATGTTTCTCTATCACGAAGAGGGGCACTGTGCCACCATGAAAGCCTTGGAGCGTGATCTTGGTGTGGCGCAGTCCACTGCTGCTGGCATGGTCTCGAGATTGGAGCGCAATGGATTTTTGGAAGTGCTGTCCGATCCAACGGATAAACGGATTAAGTTGATTAAAATGACACCAAAAGCCGAAGCATTTGGGACAAATATCAAAAATTCCGTCTTGGAAATTGAAGAGAACACCATTTCGGTCTTTACGCCGGAGGAGCAGGTCACTTTTCTTGCGCTTTTGGATAAACTAGAAAAATCGCTGTAGCAATTTCAAATAAATAATAGGAGGATACTATGTCTAAATTATTCCAATGTTTTCGCACGAGAGAGTGGATTGTGCTAGTGGTGATGATTTCCCTCATCTGCGTGCAAGTGTGGCTGGATCTACGTTTGCCTGATTATATGAGCGAAATCACTGCCCTTGTGCAGACCGAAGGGGTGGAGCTATCCGAAGTTCTCGCTGCTGGAGGCAAGATGATGGGGTGCGCCTTTGGTGGGCTCTTTGTCACGGTTGTGGTGGGATTTTTCTCAGCCCAGACCGCTACCAAGGTGGCGCAACGGTTGCGTGAGCAGGTCTACCACAAGACCATCTCCTTTTCCATGGGAGATATCAACCACTTTTCCACAGGAAGCCTGATTACTCGCACCACGAATGACGTCACGCAAGTGCAACTCTTTGTGGCGATGGGGTTTGTGGCGATGGTGCGTGCCCCCCTTACGGCTATCTTTGCCATCTGGAAAATTTCGGGGAAAAATCTGGTCTTTACCCAGATTACCCTTGTGGCAGTGGCCGTTCTTGTGGTGGTGCTCTTTACCATGATCTGCCTCGCTGTGCCAAAATCCAAGCAAATGCAAGCACTGACCGACCAACTAAACACCAAAGTGCGTGAACATTTGATCGGAATTCGTGTGGTGCGTGCCTATAATGCTGAAAAATATCAAGAGGCGAAATTCAAGAGCAGTAATGATGCTTTTTCTGGCGCTACCACCTTTGTCAACCGTACCACAGCCGTCATGACCCCATTTTTGATGGGGCTAATGTCCTCCCTAACCATGGTGATTTACTGGGCAGGTGCCTTCCTCATTAATGAGGCATTTGGGATGGAAAAACTGGATATTTTCTCGGAAATGGTGGTCTTTACCTCCTATGCTATGCAGATTATCATGTCATTTATGCTACTAACCATGATTTTCATGATCCTTCCTCGTGTGCTCGTGGCACTGGGACGGATTGGCGAGGTCATTGATTTTGAAAATAGCATCGTGGACGGTAAGGGGGCGACATCACAAAGCGATGCCCCTGTGATCTCCTTCCAAAATGTAAGCTTTGGTTACTCCAAAAGTGGCGAAAATGCCATCAAAGGGATGTCATTCGATGTCAATCGTGGCGAAACCGTGGCAATTATTGGGGCGACGGGGAGTGGGAAGACCACTCTGGTCAACCTGATGTTACGTTTTTATGATACCACGGAGGGTGTTATTTTGGTGGACGGCGTTCCCAT
>JAWXUK010000097.1:0-7487 GCA_044432785.1 Eubacteriales bacterium
TGACTTGGTCAGAATTTTTAGAACAAGCGACAGAGGAAGTCTTAAATATCCCCAGTGAGGAGTGTATTCTGAGAATGGAAGAGATAGAGGCAGGTAAAAATTTAAGCAGACGATATACTTCTATGGCAGAAATTTGGGCTGAAGTAGAAGCAGAGGACGATGATGCTTGATATCGTATACCACACCTCTTTTAAGAAAGATCTGAAAAAGATTAAGAAAAGAAATTTAGATACTACAAAAATGGATCGAGCCATCCTTCTCTTACGAGCTGGATATGACCTACCACTTGAATATAAAGATCATAAATTAGTTGGAAATTGGCAAGGGTTTCGAGAATGTCACATTGCACCAGACTGGCTATTGGTCTACAGAATTCAAAAAGAGGAACTTGTCCTTGTTTTGTGCCACACAGGTAGTCATAGCGATATTTTTCAATGACAGCATTTGTGATCACTCAGTCTAAAAACGTCCTTCGGGACGTTTTTTTGCTTTTTCTTGGGTTTCAAAATCTCACGGGAAATGAGTTGCCTTTTTAGACGAAAAAAGAGGGAGAACCAATCGGTTCTCCCTCCTATTTGTTGTGATTAGAGAGGATTTTGCACTTTTAAGGTCTTGTTGCTGAGGTAACCGAGGCAATACATGTCCCATCCTGCGTTGAGGGTCATGGCAGGACCGGCTTCCGAGATGCTAAACATTTCTTTGCCGTAGTGAGCTTCGAAAAGGGTACGCACATCTTGCACAACCGTGGGGTGGGTACCACTCATGCAGAAGAAGTCACTGCCGTCACGCATACGCTCTTTTGCCACTTCGAGCAATTTGGCAGGGACATTTTTATCTCCACGGATTTTGGTATGTAGGGTGAATTTCCCCTCTTTGACCAGCATCACAGGGCGAATGTTGAGCAAACTGCCCACATAAGCAGAAGGAGCATTGATTCTGCCCGATTTTTTAGGAAGATCGAAGGAAAAAGCAACGTAAAGCACTTCCACGTGGTCGAACCAGTCGATCAAAAATTCCTTGATGGCAGGATACGCAACCCCACTTTTATACATCTCGACAGCCTTGACGATACCCACGCCAAAACCGATGGTGGAGATGTTGGAATCGTAGATGTCGATCTCGAGTTTTTTCATCTCTTCGGGATATTTTTCTTTTAGCATATCACGTGCTTGCACAGCCGAGGAGAGGGTGCCCGAAAGGGGGAGTCCCACACCTGTGATGACAAGGCGATCATAGTCGTTTTTGAGGACATATGGCTCGAGGATTTCAAACCATTCTTGGGGGTTGACAGCCACAGAGGAGGGGACCTCTTTACAGGTTTTGAGGATTTCGTTAAACTCGGAGGGGGAGAAGTCGATGCGATCTTTGTGGTATTCTCCGTCAACCACGATCCCCACAGGGACCATTTGGATATCGAGTCTTTCGAAGTCCTCTGGGGAAATATCTCCCGAAGAATCCACGATAAATTTAATACGTTCCATTTGCAATTGCTCCATTTCCTATTTTTGTTTTTTGGTGTTCTTTGTAGCGCACAATCCCTTGTAACGCTATCATTGTGACTGCGAATGCGAGTATTTTTTTGCTGGACTGCTTTTTTTTCTCGGGGGTTTCTGATAAGAAGTCGAGGGTTTCGTCGAGATAGACATCATCAATTCGCTCGAAGACTTCGCCCCAAAATTGTGCACTTGTCATAACATTACTCCTTTTCCCATGAGGTAACCTTTCAGTTTCTCCCTTGTTCGGAGCAAACGGACGGTTACGGTGTTGCGCTTGAGCTCGAATTTGCTTGCCACAGCACCCACAGAATCTCCGTACCAATAGCGTTGGAGAAACATTTTACGGGTTGTGGGGTCGAGTTCGCCAAGAAATTGGTTGAGATGTTCCCCTAATTCCTTGGCTGAGAGGAATTGATAGGGGGTTTCTCGTGCGAAGGACATAAATTCTAAGTCCTCGAGGGAGAGATCGAAGGAAGAGTTTCGGCGCTCTGCTTTATTATAATGGTATTTTTTAATGGCGATGTTGCGAACAATACCACAGACATAATTGCGCAGAGAACGAGGCTGATTGGGTGGGACGGTGTTCCACACGGCGAGATAGGCATCGTTGACACATTCTTCGGCATCCTCGGTGTTTCCAAGGATATTTCGTGCCAGTTTGACACATAAATTACCATAGGTTTCGGATAATTTTGCAATGGCATCCTCAGAGCGCTCTTCCAATAACCGTATCATTTGCACTTCTTCCAAGCGTGAATCCCCCTCTACTAGATATGTCCTTTTTTGTGCGTGAATGTGACAAGAAATTTAAGTTAATTTACATTATCATAAATTGCTAGGATTGTCAATGATTATTCCATGGAAAGAGATGGAAAAAAATTTCGGAATTTGTGGATTTTCCCTTGCCAGAGATTGGAAGGTCTGTTATAATGTTATGGTAGACTAATTTAGATGTATCCCATCTTTTGATGCTCTGCAATCATTTTTACTATAATAAGGAGAATTTCATTATGAAAGTCATCGAAACAAAAAATGCACCTGGTGCCATCGGCCCTTACTCTCAAGCCTTCGAGGTCAATGGTTTTGTCATTACCTCTGGTCAAATCCCTGTCAACCCTGAAACAGGAGACGTTCCTGAGGGGATCACTGCTCAAGCAGAGCGTAGCTGCCAAAATGTGGGGGCTATTTTGACCGAAGCTGGCACTGATTTTAGCAAAGTTTGCAAAACCACCTGCTTCTTGGCTTCTATGGACGATTTTGCTGCCTTTAACGAAGTTTATGCTAAATATTTCACCTCCAAGCCTGCACGTAGCTGCGTGGCTGTTAAGACCCTTCCTAAAAATGTCCTCTGCGAGATTGAGGCAATTGCTGTAAAATAAGCCATTTTAATGGTATTAAATAGAAGGTCTGTCGATGGATGGACCTTCTATTCTTATTTATAAAACAATATTTTCGGTGAAAAAGCCACATTTTTATTATATATATGAGTAATTTCTGACGTTATGGGACAGAAACTACTTTTGTGAAAAAAACGGCATAAAACTTGACTTTTTCCAATTTATGTAATATAATAAAAAAGGTTTTGCACGTCGAAACCGATTTTATATGATTTATCAATCTTGGAACAAACCTATGTTCTACAAAGATGGCCGTCAAAGAAAGAAGGTACCTCATCATGAAACAATTTTGGAAAGCATCTCTCTGTGGTGCGATGTCTTTAGCGCTACTTGGTCTCACTGGTTGTGGCGATACCACAACGGATAGCACCCCCCCTGCAAGCGAAACAGTCAATCTGGTTCTCTGGCACTATTATAATGGAAATACCAAGGATTCCTTTGACGTTTTGGTCAGTGAATTTAATAATACGGTGGGCGCAGAGAAAAATATCGTCGTGGAAGCAAATTCCTACGGCAGTGTGAGCGATCTATCTAGCGCTGTGGTCTCTTCTGCGAATAAAGAGGTGGGAATGCCTGATATGCCACATATTTTTGCAGCATATAGTGATACTGCACTCCTTGTGGACGATATGGGTCTGGTTGCCTCGATGGACGATTATTTTTCGGCAGAGGAGCTAGCTCTCTTTCAACAGGACTTCTTAAATGAGGGTCGATTTGATAGCTCGGGCGAGCTGAAAATCATTCCTGTGGCGAAATCCACCGAAATTATCCTAATCAACCATACCGATTTTGAAGTTTTTGCCGAAGCCACTGGGGTTTCGTTGGATCAACTGGAAACATGGGAGGGGATTGCTGAAGTAGCCAAGGAATATTACGAATGGACCGACGGCATGACCCCTGACGTGGAACACGATGGTAAGGCATTCTTCGGGGTAGACTCTGAAGCGAATTTCCTCTTGCTTGCGGCAAAACAACTCGGAGAAGAGCTCTATCTCTATGATGGGGACGAGGTTTCCTTCGGTTTGAGTGAATCTGCAGCAAAAACCATCTGGGATGGGGTGATTGTGCCCTATATTCACGGCTATTATGCTTCTTATGGCAGTTATCGCTCGGATGATGTGAAATCTGGGGATCTGCTTGCCTATGCTGGCTCTACCTCTAGCGTTTTTTACTTCCCTAGCGTCATCGAAACAGGAAGAGAAGCAAGCAAAGAGATCGACGGAGTGGCAATGGCGTATCCCTATTTCGAAGAGGGCGAGAAGGTTGCTGTGCAACAGGGGGCTGGCATGGTGGTTGCCAAAAGTGACCCCACCCACGAAGCTGCTGCTGCAGAATTTTTGAAGTGGTTTACCTCGGTTGAAAATAACCTCGCCTTTGCAGTTTCGACCGGATATATTCCTGTTCAGAACGAAGCCCTCACCTTGGATGGAGTCTTTGCTGAAATGGGAACCGATTTTACAAAGATTGTCGAGAGTTGCGTGGTAGTGACCTACGAAGAACTCATTCCTGAATACGAATTTTACGCAAACAAGCCATTTGAAGGCAGTTACGAGACCAGAAATGCAATTTCGGACACCATTCTTGGCAGTCGTGCAGAATATCAAGAAGCCCTCGCTGCTTCTGAAAATCGAGCAGAAACGATCGAGCAACTGATCGGGGAGGAGTCCTTTCAAGCATGGTATGCTCGACTCGATAGCTCGATCTCGGAGATCCTTGAGGGGTAACCATCTGCTCGTAGATGATAAGTTCTACCGTCGAGCCCGTAGCAATCTGTGCTAGCATTGCGAGGGGCTTGACCCGACGTAAAATGAGAAAGAGGAGGAGAATCAAATATGATCAAGAGACAGAAAAAGAAACATTCTATTGTAGGGCGCATCTTCTCTTTTTTGATTTTAGTCATTATCTTGCAGGCAGGGGTTGCGGTTTATACCATATTATCCACCGATATCACAACCACTGTCGAGGCATATTCTTACAACACATTTACCAGAACTGTGCTAAGCCGTAAAAGCAACCTCGAGAGTTTTATGTCTGCAAACTGGTCGAATATCAGTGAGATTAGTGCCATCGCCTCGGATCTCTATGAAGAAAAATTAGGGGAAAATTCCACCTTGACCGAAGAGGAAAAGGTCGAATTCTTAAACGAAGTGACCCCCACCATCGTCCAAATGATTTTGATGACCGGTACCACCGGTGGTTTTTGCGTCCTAGATGATGGGGAGGATATGGCATATAGCTATTCCTCGGTCTACTTAAAAAGCTACGATAGCGTGAGTCAGGTCATCAATAGTGATAACTTAATGCTAGCAAGAGGGCCTGTCGAGGTATCCAAAGAATATGGATTTTCCTTGGTGACCAACTGGAGTTACGGCACCACATTTACAGAAGAGAACTATCCCGTTATCTCGGTCCCAATGGAAGCCACCTCTCACACAAAAAACCTCGAACATTTGGGATATTGGCACATTAGCACCGATATTTCCAATGAAAATCTAAAGGTTTTGACCTGTAGCATGCCCATTTTAGGCCCTGACAATGAACCCATCGGAGTGATTGGGGTAGAGGTTTCTCAAGAGTATTTGTTCAAATTTCTACCTGAAAACGAGTTTGCTGAGGATGGATCTTACGGATATCTGCTCGGAGATCTCAACGAGGCCGAGTTTACACCCACTTTGATCAATGCAGAAAAAATGCTCACAGTGGGGGAGACCGTCACCCTAACCGACATTGAGCTAGAGGAACATAATCTCGAGGCAGAGCCCAACAACATCATCTTTCCAGATGAAACCATCTGCGTCTATTTAGAGCCACTGAATTTATATGCCAACAACAGCCCATTTGAAGAGCATCAAATCTGGCTGATGGGGATGGTGGATGCCCAGAATATGACCTCGCTAAGTAGCGAATTCTGGGTGGTTATCTATGAAATGATCATCTTGATCCTTGTGGTTGGGCTTGTGATCTCCTATGTCATTGGGCAAGCTGTGGCTCGCCCTGTCTTGATGCTAAGCAAAGTGGTTTCCACTTATGATGATCAGGAAAAAATTGAGTTCCCAGTGACCAAAATTGATGAAATTGATGAATTATCCTCCTTAATAGTCAAACTTCAGGAAAATATCCTCCGATCGGCTAACCGTACCGGAAAGATCATGGATTTGATGAACAAAGGGGTGGGCTCCTTTGAATACGAAAAGGGGACAGATTACGTCTCGGTTTCCAGCGCTATCTTTAAGATGCTAGATCTCGAAGAATATCGAGGAAAGCACATCCCAGCCGATAAATTTTTCGAGCAATTAGATAAGCTAAAGAAAAATCCAGTGGATGACGTGCAGCACACCTACGCCATCACAGCCCGTGATAACTCCATCCTCTATTTCAAGGTGGAGGAATTTACCCAAGAGGACGTTCTCCTCGGGGTCATCGAGGATACGACAAGCGACGTGAAGGCGCTCCTTGTCCTCAATTACGAGCGAAATTACGACGTATTGACCGGAATCTACAATCGCAGAGCCTTCCATCAACGTGTGGTGGATGTCATGGCGAATGAAGACCTAAAAGTGGCTGGATTCGTCATGTTCGACCTAGATAACCTCAAATATGTCAACGATACCTTTGGCCACGAAAGTGGAGATGTCTACATCAAAACGGCAGCCACCACCATCAACGCTTGTCTAAGCAGATACGGCGTGGCAGGACGGATGTCGGGAGATGAATTCTACGCCTTTATCTACGGATTTGACGAGAGAAAAGAGCTACTCGATAGCTTAGACGATCTCTATGCGCAGTTTGATAAATACCCCATCGTGATGCCAAATTCCACCGAATTTAAGATCCGTGTTTCGGGTGGTATCGCCTGGTATGGTGACGATTCTTGCGACCTAGACGAGCTTCAACAGTACGCTGACTTTGCGATGTATAAGGGCAAACACACCTTGAAAGGTGAAATGCGTCAGTTCGATAAAGCCATGTATCTCGAAGAATCCTTCATGCTAAGTGGTAAGGCAGAATTGAACCGAATCCTTGATTATGAGCTACTAAATTTCGTATTCCAACCCATTATTGACGTGAAAACTGGTAAAATTCACGGATACGAAGCCTTGATGCGCCCTGCAAGTGATATATTGTCCACACCTCTTAAATTGTTGCAACTTGCCACCTTGGAAGGAAAACTCTGGAAAGTGGAGAAAATCGCCCTTTTTAGAACCCTATCTCTCTACAAAATGCACCGTGACCTCTTTCAAGATGCCAAACTGTTCGTCAACTCCATTCCAACCGAAACCCTCAAAGAAGAGGAATATACCGAGTTGGAAACCCTGTATGGGGATTGTTTTAGCAATATCGTCATTGAAATCACCGAGCAAGAGCAAAATAACGATAATTTCATGAGGTTGAAGCTAGAAAAGCTCCTCTCCTATAAGCTCAACATCGCATTGGATGATTATGGTTCTGGTTACGCAAACGACATCGGTCTCATTAAAATGCAGCCCGACATCGTGAAGATCGACCGATCCCTCATCTCAAATATCCATGTCGACCCCTCAAGGCAGACCATTGTACACAAAATCATCTCCTTCTGTAAAGAGCAAAATATTTG
>JAWXUK010000098.1:0-7386 GCA_044432785.1 Eubacteriales bacterium
ACCTCTTCAAAGTGACATATCATCGGTGAGTTCCATGGATAGGTTGCTCAATCGTAGCATGGGGTCATCCTTCCTGATTGGGGAGGGGGTGTTCCCGCTTATATTTCACTTTGAAGAGGTACATGAGCTCATCTGTGATGTCGAGGAGGTGCTCTGTGGTCTCTTCCTCCTCACCATCAGCATAGGCGATGCCATAGCTAATGGACATGGGAAACTCCGATTCCAAATTTGCTAATTTATGGTTGACCTCTTCCATTTTTTCCTCGGCTTGTTCCTGAACACAATCCTTGAATAAAATGACAAATTCGTCCCCCTCGAGTCGGAATACCATATCTGCTTCACGGCTTACTAGGTTCATTTGCTCCATCACGGCGGTGAGATAACCATCTCCAGATTCCCGTCCATAGGTATCGTTTGCATAATTCAGGCTGTTGAGATCCACCAATACGAAGGAAAATTTCACACGAGACTTGAGCATTTCCGAGAGGTAAGAGTTAAAATATTGTCGATTATAGGCACCGGTTAGCTCATCTTTATGGGCAAGATTGGATAGATCTTGATGTCCGAGCTCTTGATTTGTGATATCTCTGATGAAAAAGACCTTGGCATCGCTACCTTTCCAGTCTACTTCGCAGTGATGTGTGCTGTAAAATCTGCCAGTATCTTCTGCAAATAGGATGGTTTTCTCTGGTTGTCCCTCGGCATTTTCGTGGCGCACAACCTTGTAGAGGTGAGGGTTTTGCACAAAATAGACAAACTGTTGGTCCATTTTTCTATTGGAATAGAGGATAACGGTTTCGCTCTTATTCGTGATAATAATCCAGTCGTTCGAGGCAGAGAGCAATGCTTCCAGTAGATTTGCAGAGCGTGTGGTATCCTCGGCCACCTCTTGCAATTTTTGTTCCCGTTCCCGTAATTGTTCGGTCATGGTGTTAAATGCGTTGGAAAATTCGCCTAAGTAGTCCATTCTCTGGCTGTAATCCCCTTCAGCCACCTGTTGGGCTTGCCATACGATGTGCTGCATAATGGCATGGAGTTCTTTGAGTCCACTGGCGAGAAAGTTTCTACGTCCTGGGGCAGGGAAATTTAAGCTACCCTGATTCAGGTGGCTTAAAAATTCATTATTTTCGTTGAGACAACTCGACAAATAAAGAAGAGCATCCTGGATTTTCTCCTCTTCCTCGGTTGGGTTTGCCAGACGTTGACGTATGGGTTTATTCATCACAATATCTTTGATTTGTGCGAATACTACGTCTAAATCTTCACTTTTCATATCTTCACCTTATCAGTCTTTCCCTGTTACGCTAGCGCAACCTAACCTATCTTTCAAAAACACGATAATAGCAGGTGAAAACCACAGCAATTAGCTAGTACTGCTGTGTTTTCAACCTGTTTTGTTCTTGATAGCCGATTTGACATTGCGTTGCAAAACTTGATGGTTTAAGCTTTAATTTTTGCCTCAAAACGGCAGACACGTGAGCCGGTTGCCCAGCAGTCCACTTCGGTCACGACGTAATCTTTTTGGGTGTATGCCTTGAGCACGCCAGCTAAGAAGCCTTCGTCGTAGTTGCAGACGGTCTCGCCTGTGACAGGAAGCCCCGAGCAGTCGAGGTCTTCACTCACGGTCAAGATGGCGTGACCTGTGGCTGGATCGAACTTTTCGATGCGTAGAATGCCGATTTTCGCATCGCTTAGTACATTTTGTAGATGGACGGTAAATTCGTTGAAAGGAAGTGTAAGGTCGAGCATATGGTTTGCAAATTCCATGCCCGAGGTCTCTCCGGAGCGACGGAAAATTTCGATTGCTTCCTCTTTCGAATATTTTTCGATGAGGGCATCTTTTAGCGTAAATTGGAACAGGCGATAGACGAAAACTGGCATTTCTTCCCCTAAATTCGAGCGTCCTTCTGCCACATCTCCGATGTCTCCCCAGGAAAAGCTTTCTTTTTCGTGTTCCTCAAATAGGTCTAACATAGTGATTTCCTCCTTTAATTTCACCGTCAAAGGGGTGAACTTTCGTCCGACTCGCCCTCTCACAGATATTATTCCTAGTATACCTTATTTTCGGTCTTCCGTCAAGTCTTATTTTGCCCTCTTTCTGGTATAAAAAGAACCTCTCCATGAAAATGGAGAGGCTGATTTTCTAGCACTGACAGGCTTTTTGAGGTGGGAGGGAGTCATCTTGCGTGATCCAATCATCCACCTCTACGGTGGTATATTCGGTCTTATTTTCTCGGATGACCACCTTCTCAATTCCGGCATTGATGATGAGACGACGGCACATCGAGCAGCTTGTCGAGCCCGAAATGAGTTCCCCGGATTCAGGGTCGACACACGCCATGTATAGGGTCGCTCCGAGCAGTTCGCTTCGAGATGCCGAGATGATTGCATTTGCTTCGGCGTGTACCGAACGGCAGAGCTCGTATCTCTCTCCCGATGGAATGGCGAGTGCCTGACGGGTGCAGTATCCTAAATCCATGCAGTTTTCCCGTCCTCGAGGAGCGCCGTTATACCCCGTCGAGATGATTTCATCATTTTTCACAATGATGGCACCATAACATCGGCGCAAACAGGTGGAGCGCTCGAGCACGGTTTCGGCGATATCTAGGTAGTAATTTTGTTTGTCAATTCGTTTCATGGGAGGATTCCTTCTCTCGTAGTATTTTCGATAGCATGGCAAAGTTCTCGATGGTGAGTCGTTGCCCTCTCACATCGGCTGGCAGTCCACAGGCGATAATTGCCTCGGCGACCACTTCTTTGGAATACTGCGACATGGTGGAGGAGAGGCTATTTTGTAGGGTCTTGCGTCGTTGGGCAAACCCACCCTTGACCACTTTGAAAAAATGTTTGGGGTCGTCCACTTCGCTTGGTTTGTGGCGAGGGGTGAGCGAGATCACCGCTGATGTCACTTTGGGTGCTGGCATGAAGCAGGTGGGTGGCACCTCGAAGAGCAGTTCTGTATGACAGTGGTACTGACAATACACCGAAAAGGCACCATAGTCCGAGTCCCCTGCCTTCGCACAGATGCGCTCGGCAACCTCTTTTTGGATCATGACCGTGATCTTTTCAAATCGTCCACTCTCGATGAGTAGCCCTAAGACCGGCGAGGTGATGTTATAGGGCAGATTGGCGCATACCAGTGGTGTGAGACCCTCGAAGTGCTCATCCACAAGCTCGTCGAGGTTTTGCTTGAGAATATCCCCTGTGATGACCTCGATATTCTCATGCTCCACTAAAGTTTCGGCTAAGATAGGAAGGAGGGTGCGATCGAGTTCCACCGATACCACCTTGCCGGCACGCTGGGCGAGTTCTTGGGTGAGCACTCCGATCCCTGCTCCGATTTCTAGCATGGCATGGTTTGTGGTTGCCCCGGATTGGTTCGCAATTTCGGTGGGAACCCAGTCCTCGATGAGAAAGTTTTGTCCCATCGACTTTGAGAAGCGAAAGCCGTGACGGGCGAGGAGCTGTTTAATTTCGTTTGGGTTGCATAAATTCATTGGTTTCCCCTTTTCACAAATAAATGTGTTTTCACATAAGTTAAGTTTAGAACTGTATTTTTTTCAATTAGACTTGTCAATACTTCAAAAGTATACTATAATAAAATGACTGCTGTCAACATTTTCCTTTTCCGGATCTTTTTCTCCACAAGGCGACAGCAAAAATCAGGAGGTTATTCATGAGAATTGACGATATTATTGCAGGGACCCACGTTCATTTGGTGGGGATTGGTGGGGTGTCTATGTCGGCACTCGCCGAAGTGCTCCACCAAAAAGGGGTAATTGTCTCGGGATCGGACGGGGCGAGAAGCAGCACCCTCGACCATCTTGTATCCCTTGGCATCAAAATCTTTGTGGGGCATTCTGCCAAACAAGTGGAGAGCGATGTTGCCTGTCTCATTCGCTCGGCTGCCATCGGAGACGAGAACCCCGAAGTGGTGGAAGCCCTCTCCCGTCATCTCGATGTCTTTGCTCGTGCAGAGGCTTGGGGGTGGATTATGAAGGGGTATGAAAATGCCCTCTGTGTGGCTGGAACCCACGGTAAAACCACCACAACTGCTATGTCTGCCGAAATTTTTTTAACTGCGCAACATGACCCAACCGTCATGATTGGTGGGGTACTCCCCTCCA
Source organism: Eubacteriales bacterium (assembly GCA_044432785.1). Classification (GTDB taxonomy): domain Bacteria; phylum Bacillota; class Clostridia; order Oscillospirales; family Oscillospiraceae; genus JAWXUK01. Next base: position 4,128 of record JAWXUK010000098.1, read on the forward strand.
TGGGGGCGAGCCATCGCACAGGAAAAGGGGACACCATTATCGTAGAATCCTGCGAATATTGCAACTCATTTCACCACTTTTTTCCGACGGTAGCCGTGTTACTCAACATTGACGAGGATCATGTTGACTTTTTCGATGGTCTGGATCAAATCAAGGCTTCCTTCTCGACCTTTCTCAAAAAGGTCCCCCCAGATGGAAAAATTTTCGTCTGTGGGGACGATCCCATCGCCCTTGAAGTGGCAAGTTCCTTCCCCCATTACATGGTAGGTCTGGAAAAAGGAGATGTCTGCACCTCTGGTTTGGTCTGGAAAAACGGTTATCCCACCTTCTCCCTGATCTATTTAGGACTGAAAATGGGCGAAATCACTCTGAAAGTGGCCGGAGAGCACAACCTGCGAAATGCCCTTGCTGCTGCTGGAACGGCACTTTATTTGGGGGTGGATTTCCGTAGCGTTGCTGAGGGACTCGGAAAATTCACAGGTGCCGGCAGACGATTCGAGCGAAAAGGTCGCTACCACGGTGTGGAGGTCATTGACGACTATGCCCACCACCCGACCGAGATAGCAGCTCTGCTCTCGGCTGTGCGAAAACTCGACTATAATCGTATTTTCTGCGTCTTTCAACCCCACACCTACACACGGACAAAGGCGTTTTTCAGCGATTTTGTTTCGGTGCTATCGGGGGGTGAGATTGTCATTCTCCTTGATATTTATGCAGCACGTGAACCATTCACCAAGGAAATTTCCTCTCAAATGCTCGCCGATTATATTCCTAATAGCCGATATTTCTCGGATCGTGAGGATGCGATTTCCCACCTCAAACAGGTGGCAGAACAAGGGGATTTAATCCTGACCATCGGGGCAGGAGATGTCTATTTAGTTGGGGAGCAACTGGTAGAAAATATCTAAAATAATAGCCTATTTCCTCCTTTGGAAATAGGCTATTTTTGATTAAAGTGCTTGCACCACAGGGCGAGGGTGCACTCTCCACATTGTGGACGTCGAGCCACGCAGACGGCTCTGCCGTGGAGTACCATGCGATGACAAAAGTCGTTAGACTCCTCTGGTGGGAGGATTTTGCGCAGTTGTTGCTCCACCTTAAAGGGATCCTTCGAACCATCGGTAAGACCGAGTAAACCTGTAATACGAATGCAGTGGGTGTCTGCTACCACCATGCCATCTTTTTTATAGATGTCCCCTAATATGAGGTTTGCCGTTTTGCGCCCTATTCCAGGCAACTTGAGCAAATCATCCATATTATCGGGGACCTTGCCATCATATTCACGCAATAGCATCTGGGACGCCAATACAATATTTTTTGCCTTGGCACGAAAAAAACCTGTGGAGTGGACGTATTTTTCCACCTCAGCGACCTCTGCAGTGGCAAGGGCATCTAGGCTTGGAAATCGCTCGAAGAGGGCTGGAGTGACCTTGTTGACCCTCTCGTCGGTGCACTGGGCTGCAAGACGTACTGCGAATAATAGTTCGTAGTCCTTCTCGTAAATGAGGGAGCAGGTGCTGTCGGGGTAGTTGGTTTTCAGATCCTCGATGATCTCTTTGATATGGTTCTTTCTCATGGGGATTTCTCCAGTACTTTATCGGGGGTCGGTAGTGCGAATTCCTCCATCAGTTCCGAGGACATCACGGTTAAAATCCGCTCGAGCACCTCGATATCTTCCTCTGGAAATTGCTTTGTGACACGATCGATGATGACCTTCATATAATCGTAGCTCATGCCATGTTCTTCGATATATTTTTGGGTGACCTCTAGGTGAAATTCCCGTTTATCTTCGAGGGATTGCACCTTTTGTAGATACCCCTTTTTGATTAAGCTATTGACTTTATACGCCGCATTTGGAGAGGAAATTTGCAAAAATGTTGAAAATTGTTGCACAGTGGGTTTGTTAAGCGCATATATGGTCTCGACGCAAAATGCCTCCACAGTGCTCAGTCCCCCTTCGCCTGCCCCTAAGCGTGCGAATATTTTACGGTAAAATTCCAACTTAAACCGAGTGTATACCTCTAAAAAACGCTCTTCTAGCACAAAGTTCCCCCTTTCTTCTACTTAAACAGGTATCGGCGTTACCCTTCTCCAATGGCAAAGGTAAGTTCGGCACGGACGGCGAGCTCCCCACCAATATATGCCTCGGCTTCTCCTACCCCAACCACGCCACGTTGTTTAACCAAGGTGCATTTGAGCTCGATGACATCCCCTGGGGTGGCTTGTTTTTTGAATTTACAGTTGTTGATACCACGGAAAAGGGCTAATTTCCCCTTATTTTCAGGGAGAGACAGAATCGCTACGGCACCCACTTGTGCTAGGGCCTCCACAATTAAAACCCCTGGCATGACTGGGTAATTTGGAAAGTGTCCACAAAACTGCATCTCGTTCATGGAGACGCATTTGATCCCTTGTGCCCATTTTCCTGGCTCGTAATCTGTGATTTTATCCACGAGGAGGAATGGATAGCGATGGGGGATGATCTCTTGTATTTGGGTGATATTGAGTTCCATGGTTAGCCCTCCTTCTTGTAGTTTGCAAAGACCAAACTTGCGTTGTGTCCCCCAAATCCCAAGGAGTTCGAGAGGACGTGGTTGATCTCGTGCGAGCGTCCCACATTAGGGACGATATCGAGGTCGCAATCGGGATCTGGATTTTTATAATTGATGGTGGGAGGAATGAAAGAGTCCTCCATGGCTTTGATGGAGAAGATTGCCTCAACCGCCCCCGCAGCCCCTAAGAGGTGGCCTGTCATGGATTTTGTGGAGCTTATGGCAATTTTGCGTGCCAATTCCTCGCCAAAAGCCTGTTTGATTGCCAAAACCTCCCCTTTGTCATTGAGTGGGGTGGATGTGCCATGGGCGTTGATATAGTCGATTTTCTCGGGAGCGACATTCCCATCGGCGAGTGCTAGTACCATGCAACGAGCTGCGCTCTCGCCACTAGGGTCGGGGGCTGTGATGTGGTGGGCATCGCAGTTTGTGCCATAGCCCACGATTTCGCCGTAAATGGTGGCGCCACGTGCCTTTGCGTGCTCTAGTTCTTCAAGGACAACCATCCCTGCTCCCTCTCCCATGACGAAGCCGTCACGCTCGGCATCAAAGGGGATGCAAGCACGGTCGGGGTCGGGGTTTTCGCTGAGGGCACGGAGGGAGGTGAATCCACCAATTCCCAGTTGAGTGATGGCGCTTTCTGTCCCTCCACAGAGCATGACCTCGCTGTAGCCGTCACGGATGTGGTGGAAACCGTCACCGATGGC
>JAWXUK010000099.1:0-7349 GCA_044432785.1 Eubacteriales bacterium
TTGCATTTTGCTCCACTGCGATGAGGCAAGGAACCCCTTTGCCTGCAGTGTATTGCGAACGCACGGTGTGGCCTGGGCCTTTTGGTGCGATCATCAACACGTCAACATCTTTGGGTGGGTTGATGAGGGAATAGTGAACGTTGAATCCGTGTGCGAAGAGAAGGGCTTTGCCTGCGCTAAGGTTAGGTGCCATATCGTTTAGGTACATATCCCCTTGACGCTCGTCATTGATGAGCACCATGATGAGATCGCACTCTTTAGTGACCTCAGCTGTGGTTTTGACGGTAAAGCCATCTTTTTCAGCAACTGCCCAACTTTTGCCCCCTTTATAGAGACCGATCATCACGTCGCAACCGGAATCACGAAGATTCATTGCGTGTGCGTGCCCTTGAGAGCCGTAACCGATCACCCCGATTTTCTTGCCGTTGAGATAGCTTAGGTCACAGTCCTTCTCGTAATACATTTTTGCCATAGTTGTATTCCTCCTTTAGTTTGTTGTTATCATAAATAGTTTGTCCTCCTCGTTCGAGGGCGACAATTCCTGTACGGACGACTTCTAATGTTTCGAAGGGTTCGAGTTCCTTCAAGAATGCGTGGATTTTGTTGCGACTGCCTTGGACGGCGAGGGTGATGATATCTCCCTCACGGTCGATCATGCTTGCGTTTTCCCAATGGATCTTGCTCCAAATCGACTCTTTTTCTTCCAAATCCTCTAAATATAGCTTTAAGAGATAGAGTTCGTGTTTGATCACGTTATCTCCTAAAATCTTTACTTCAATGACCGGGAGGAGCTTGCGACACTGGCTTGCTACCTGTTCTGCTGCTTGTCTGTCTGCTTCGATCACGATGGTCATGCGATTGAGATTGTTATGATTCGTAGGGCCTGAAACCGCTGATTTAATATTGTATCCCTTGCGTGCAAAGAGTCTTGTCACTTGGGAGAGCACCCCTGAGGAGTCCTCTACCAATAGGCTTAGGGTACAGGTTTTATCCATTGGATTGGGAGCATAATCGGCTGTGAAGTCCTTGTGCATGGTGATTTTTGATAACATTTCTTCAAATTTACCCATTTTGCTCCTCCTCTCCCAATAAAAAGGCGGTGATCTTGGATCCCCCTGCTACCATTGGGCGTACCATGGTGTCGCAGTCGATATTGACATCAATCACGGCTCCACACTCTCCTTTGAGTGCTTCGGCGAGTGCCTCTTCCATTTCTGCCACCGAGTTGACCCTAAATCCCTTGAGCCCGTAGGCTTCTGCGAGTTTTACGAAGTCTGGTCCACGGTCGAGGGTGGTTGCCGAGAATCGCTTGTTATAGATTAGATTTTGCCACTGTCTCACCATTCCTAGTGATCCATTATTGAAAATAATGGAGATTATAGGGAGGTTATAGTGCTCGACTGTGCAAAGTTCGTGGCAATTCATGCGAAAACAGCCGTCTCCTGTGATATGAATTACGGTTTGTTTGGGATTTCCCATCTGCGCCCCGATGGCTGCTCCGAGACCGAATCCCATCGTACCGAATCCCCCACTGGTGAGGAGTTGCCCTGAGTAGACAAAGCGAAAATGCTGAATTGCCCACATCTGATGCTGACCGACATCGGTTGCCACGATGGTTTCTTCCGGTGCCATGTTTGCTACCATGGTGAGGACCTGTTGTGGGTTGATCCCTTCGCTGTGGATGGGCTCTACCGGTGCAGTCCGTTTCATCGAGAGGATTTGTTTTGCCCATGGGGTCATCTCTCGTGGTCCTACCTGTTGGTTTAGCTCGATCAAGACCTTGCGTGCTGATCCTATAATATGATGGTAGGTTTTGACATTTTTATCAATTTCGGCACGATCAATATCTATTTGAACGATTTTTGCCTGTTTTGCGAAGTCTGCAGTGTCGAGAGCCACACGGTCTGAGAATCGACTTCCCACCACGATGAGGAGATCACAACTATCGATCCCGTAGTTGGAGGCTTCGGATCCGTGCATTCCCACCATTCCTGTGGAGAGGGGGTGTTTATCTGAAAAGGCTCCTGCCCCCATGACTGTACTTGCCACGGGGCAGTTGATGGTTTCGGCGAATTGGGTGATTTGACTATCGGCACGGCTACGCACCACTCCTCCCCCTGAAATGACCATGGGACGCTCTGCCATTCGAATCATTTCGACGAGTTGCGCGATGTCCTCTTGGTTGGCTTTGGGGGATTTTAGTCCGTGGGTTTGGGTGTAGGAGGTGATGGACTCGCACTCCCTGTTTTGTGACCATGGGGTGAACTCGTAGTCCACCATGATATCTGGTGCTGTGACGTTTTTCAAAAAGTCGATCAAAACTGGTCCTGGGCGTCCGTTTGCTGCCACCGCAAATGCTTGACGGATGACATCTGCGATTTTATCGCTCTCACGGACCAAATATGTGGCTTTTGTGATGGGCATTGCGATTCCTGTGATGTCCACCTCTTGGAAGGAGTCCTTGCCGAGGAGATTTTCAGCGACATTACAAGTGATGAAGACCACTGGGGAGGAGTCCATGTAAGCTGTGGCGATCCCTGTGGTGAGGTTGGTTGCGCCCGGCCCTGAGGTGGCGAAACACACACCCACCTTGCCTGTGGCACGTGCGTATCCGTCGGCTGCGTGCGAGGCACCCTGTTCGTGGGCCGTTAACACGTGGGTGATTTTATCCTGATAGTGATAGAGTGCATCATATACATTTAGTATAGTTCCACCCGGATATCCGAATACGGTATCAACTTCTTGCTCTAACAGGCATTCGAGTATGACCTTTGGGGCTGATAACTTCATGGTTTTCACCTCTTTTAGGGTATTCCCCTCATTTTATTTCTTCTAGTGTAACACACTTTCGCTAGTGCTCAATATAACATTTGATACATTGTTCGGGAAATTTATTTTTCCAGTCGACCGGAAAGGACAGATTTCGTTAGGCTTGTCCTCTATAATGAATTTACAGAAATTTCCAAATTTAGGAGGGATGTTATGTCCTCGCTTTGTAAAACCTATCCCATGGGGGATCGGTCGCTCGCCATTTCCATCGAGGGAGAGCTTGACCACCATCGAGCACGAGAGATCTCACGCTATATTGACCAGCAAATCGACTGCAATCTTCCACTTTCTCTTACCTTAAACCTCGCTGAGATGTCCTTTTCGGATAGTTCGGGGATTGCTGTTCTCTTGCGTGCGAAACGGAGAATGGGGCAGCTTGACGGTACCCTCGTCATTGAGGGGGCGCAGCCACAGCCGAGCAAAGTCTTTGATGCTGCTGGGCTTCAGCATATTTTACAATTTCAGTAAAGGAGTTCTACTTATGATGACCACCGAGAATTTTGCGACCTTTCAGTTTCCGAGCAAGTCTTGCAACGAAGGGTTTGCACGGTCTGCCACTGCGTGTTTTGTGGCGCAACTTGATCCTACCTTAGAGGAGCTTAACGATATTAAAACCGTGATTTCCGAGGGAGTGACCAATGCAACGGTGCACGCTTACCCCGATAGTATCGGAAAAATCTCTATCAAATTGCGTCTTCTGGAAGGGAATCTCCTTGAAATTACCATCCAGGATTGGGGGGTGGGGATTCCGAATGTGGATCAGGCGAGGACTCCTCTCTTTACCACTGGGAACGAGGATCGGTCGGGAATGGGGTTTACCATCATGGAATCCTTTATGGATAGCCTGAAAATCCGTTCACGAGAAGGTAAAGGGACCACCATCGTTTTGCGACGTAAGTTTCGTCGCCGTCTGCTATGAGTATCACGATCGAGTTACTCGAGGCAGCGAAAGAGGGGGACGAGCGTGCTTGTACCAAGATTTTGCAGGAGAACAACGGGCTGATCTGGAGCGTGATTCGGCGATTTTATGGGCGTGGGGTGGAGAGTGATGATCTCTATCAGCTTGGATGTTTGGGATTTCTCAAAGCCATTCAGGGGTTTGATCCCGAATATGGCACCCAATTTTCCACCTACGCTGTGCCGAAAATTGCCGGAGAGGTGCGTCGTTTTTTGAGGGACGATGGACCTGTGAAGGTGAGTCGTACCTTGAAGGAGCAGGGGATGGCTGTGAAGTCGGCACGGTCGAGGTTGTGTGTGTCTCTTGGGCGTGAGCCGACCATTAGCGAGCTATCGAGTGAGACCGGTCTTTCTCCTGAGGAGATTGCCTCTGCTGAGACCGCTACTGAGGGAGTGACCTCCCTTCAGACCGAAACCGGAGATGGGCTTACCTTGGAAGGGATGCTAACCGAGGGGAGTTTGGAGGATCAGACGGTGGAGCGAATTGCGCTTCGTACTGCTATGGATGAGCTTCCAGAGACCCAGCGCAACGTGTTGCTATTACGGTATTTCAAGGGGCTTACCCAGAGTAGTTGCGCGAGGATTCTTGCCATTTCTCAGGTGCAGGTGTCACGGTTAGAGCGAAGGGCAATCGAGCGACTGCGTGGGTTGTTATGACTGGTGTTTAGTGGGTTTGCCGGTGAGTCGTAAATTAAAATTCGTTCGTTTTATATGCTTTGTTTTCAGTTTCGAATTGTCGTTTTTTAAAAATCGATTAACCCTTTACGAGAGGAGAGTGCTGATCATTTTGAGGTTCAGCTGGAAAATATTGGCTTTTTTGCACTGTCGAAAATTAAATAACGGCTTCCTATTCTAAGAACTGATTTTTTATACTGTATATGGTTTGTGGTGGAGGATTTTGGAGATTCGCTCGAGTTTGGCTCGTTCGAGGTGGGGGGCTTGGCGCTCGGGGTCGCCACTTGTGTAGACCGTCATTGTGCCGAGCTTTGTTTCGGGGGCGAGATTCTTTTGCTCGGTGAGGAGGTTTTTTGCTTGAATTGCCATTTGGTGCGCTGGATCGAGGAATTCGATTTCGGGATATTCCTTTGTGAAGACATCTAATGCCAAGGGGTAATGAGTACACCCTAATATACAAGCTGTTATATTTTGCGCCGTCAAGGGTTCCATACAGTGACGCACCTCTTTTGCGATTGTGGGATCCTCTCCCTCAATCATGGCGACGAGGTTTGTGGAACCGTTACTAATGATGCGTTTATCCTGTGAGATTTCACCGATATATCGTGCATAAACTCCATTTTTGTGGGTAAACTGGGTGGAGATGACCCCAATATGCCGATGCGAGAGGGTACTTGCCCCGATTGCCCCCGATTGTACCACGAAGAGGGCTGGACTTTTTATCTCGTTTTGATACTGGTGAGAGAGGCATGAGATGGTATTGCATGCCACCAAAAGGAGTTTTACCTCATTTTGATTCATGAAATCCACCATATAGCGCGCCAAAGCGAGCAGTTCCGAGGGAGTTCGATTGCCGTATGGGGCATTTGCTCCGTCTCCGAAATATATGATGTCTTCATGAGGGAGGAGAGACTGTATCTGTCGTGCGACAGTGTATCCCCCTATCCCCGAATCAATGATGCCGATTTGATTCATGTCGGTCTCCTTTTGCTGCGGTTTATTATACGTATCGTATTATAGTGCCTCTAATTCTCGGATTGTATCATCTATTGTGCTTTGTGGGAGTTTTTGTTTTGCCATTTCTGCGAGTCTTGCCAAACTCATTTTGCGTGCCATCCCTACCATGGGATGGTTTAACAAATTTCCAAATCGGCGCTGTAGGACAGCCTTTGATTTTGGGTTTTGCATTAGTTCTTCTAACGTAATTTGATTGTTTCTTAAATTCATCGCTATCACCTCTCTCATATTGTATGCAATGAATGGCTTTTGTAGTGCAATTTTTGAATATTTTTTTCTAGGTGGGAGATACTAGGATTGTATCACTAGGAAAGGAGTGTTTTTTATGAAGAAGAATATTACCCCTAACCCTACCAATTCCACCATCAAATGCTGCGTGGAAGCCTGCACCCACCATGCACCCACTGATTACTGCTCGCTTAACCAAATTCAGGTGGGCGCTTGTAGCAACGCTGTGACCCAGTGCCAAAATACCGAGTGTGCTTCCTTCGAGCTTGACAACACGGGCGGCTGCCGTTAGTTGTCCTCATTGACCTAGATTGCAAAATTTCCCCCTCTTCCCTATCGAGAAGAGGGGGAAATTGTTATACGCTCTGTTATACTTTCATGGTCCAACCGTGTGTATCTTCCATGGTGCCCCATTGGATTCCTGTGATGTTATCGTATACCTTTTGGGTGAGTTCGCCGATTTTTCCACCACAGATTTCTGCTGTGGTCTCTTCCCTTGTGAGAGATCCAATTGGCGAGATGACGGCCGCTGTACCACAGCCCCATGCCTCTTCCAAGACACCTGTTTTTGCTGCTTCGAAGAGTTCGTCGATGTCGATTCGTCTCTCTTCCACAGTGTAGCCCCAATCTTTGAGGAGGGCGATGCAACTACGACGTGTGATGCCATCGAGGACGGCTCCATTGAGGTCGGGGGTCAAAATTCTGTCCCCTACCTTAAACATGACATTCATAGCCCCCACTTCGTCGACATATTTGCGTTCTACGCCATCGAGCCAAAGAACTTGGGAGAAGCCCTTCTTCTCGGCACGTTCACTTGCACGGATTGCTGCTGCGTAGTTGCCCCCTGTTTTCGCCATTCCTGTGCCCCCTTTGACGGCACGGACATCCTGCTCTTCCACGAAGATTTTAACTGGATTTAGTCCCTCGGAGTAGTAGGCACCCACGGGGCATGCCACCACGGCATAGAGATAGTTTTTCGATGTGTGTAGCCCCAAGGCACCATCATTTGCGATGACAAAGGGACGGATGTAGAGGGAGGTATCCTTCTCATGTGGGACCCAATCACGGTCGATATCTACCAGTCGGCGCACCCCTTCGAGGGCGAGGTCAACCGGTACCTCTGGCATACAGATGCGATTGCACGATAGGTTGAGTCTTTCCATGTTGCACTCTGGGCGAAAGAGCTGGATCTCGCCATCGGGGCGACGATATGCCTTCATTCCTTCGAAGACCTCTTGCCCATAATGGAGACATTTTGCAGCAGGACTAATCGAGATAGGACCATAAGGGACGATGCGTGGGTCGTGCCATCCCTTACCCTCTGTGTAATCAAGCAAAAACATGTGGTCGATGAAATTTGTACCAAAGACCAAATCTTTTGTGTTAGGAATTTCTTTTTTGAGTGCTGTTTTTTCTACTTTGATGTCCATCATTGTTTTTTCCTCACTTTATTCTTGTTTGCACTACATCAATGCGATTATTTTCATTATATCAGCTTTTGTTCAAATAATCAATCCATTTTTGCATTTTTTCTTTTTTAATGGAATGTAAGTTTGTCAAACATCTTGTACAGCATACTCATTTGGAGTCAGCCAGCCCAGCGGTCTCATCGGCAAGTTGTTACTTCTGCGATTATGTACTTT
>JAWXUK010000100.1:0-7274 GCA_044432785.1 Eubacteriales bacterium
CCGACGCTCTTCCGCTCTGGATGGTCTGCTCGAATTCGTGGATGACCTTGGTGTGGAAGTTGCTCACCCCTTCGGTGATGATGGGGAGGAGGTTGCTCATCACGAGGTTGTGGCTACAGGTGGCGATTTGGGCATGGAAACGTTGATCGGCATCATTAAAGTCTAACCCGTCTAAGATGGCGACCTCTACCTCGTGGCAGAGTTTGTTGAGATGGTGGAGCTCGTGTGGGGTGGCGTGTTGGGCTGCGAGAGCAGCGAGGGGTGGCTCGATAATGCAACGGATTTCGAGGAGATCTCTGGTGAGTTTGCTTTGCTCCTCCATGAAGCGGAATCCGAGGGGGTCGTTTGCGACACCTCGCTTATCCGAGAGGAAGGTTCCGGCCCCTTGCCGGATATCGAGGACATTTTGACTCACGAGCATTTTGGTTGCCTCACGGACCGTGTTGCGACTGACCCCGAGCATTTGAATCAGTTCCGGTTCGGGTGGGAGACGATCCCCCGTTTTGAGGGACTGGGTTTGGATGAATAGCATGAGTCGGTCGGCAGTTTTTTCGACAAGTGTTTTGGATTCCATAGTGTGTGTTCCTTCCCTGTAGGCTAGGGTGTACGGGGCATCTTGTTACATTATAACTAAAAACTTAGGGTGATGTCAAGGTTTTTTTGGGCAGTATTTGCAATAGGGGTGGCAGTTATCACACTTGCGTGAAAGTGGTGGTATGAGCTAAGATGAAAGAGAAGTATACAAATGGTGGAGCTCACCCCCTTGTGATTGCCCTGGTGGGGAATCGGAAAATGAGAGGAAATTCCACCGTTGTTACAGAAAAAAAGGAGGATATTACATGAAAAAGATCGGATATGCCCTGCTCGGATGCGGTGCCATTGGAAAGTTGCACGCTGGTGTTATTGATCGCTTGCCTAATGGTTATTTGGCAGCTGTTTGTAGCAGAAACGTGGAAGTGACCAACCAAATGAAGGAGAAATACGGGTGTAAAACCTATCAAACCATTGACGAAATGCTAAAAGATGATGATGTTGAAGTGGTTTCGGTCTGTCTTCCTTCTAGCCTGCATCGGGATGCTGTCATCGCTTGCGCTAAGGCGAAAAAACACGTTGTGTGCGAAAAGCCCATTGACATTAGTCAGGAAAAAGGGCAAGAGATGGTGGATATTTGTAATGAATATGGCGTGACCTTTGGGGTGATCTTCCAACATCGCTTTGACGAAGCTGTTCTTGCTGTGGAAAAAGCCGTCAAAGAAGGGAAATTTGGAAAGCTACTCTGGGGTGCCTCTCGTACCATTTGGTATCGTGATGACGTCTATTATAGTCCTGCTGGACGTGGGACTTGGGAAGCTGACGGTGGTGGTGCCCTGATGATTCAAGCCATCCATTATATTGATCTTCTTACTAAATTTTTCGGACAGGTCAAGAGCGTGAACGGAAAATGTCGTACCATGTTGCACCATAACATAGAGGTAGAGGATGTGGGGGTTGCCAACGTAGAGTTTAAAAATGGCTGCGTTGCTACCATTGAAGGATCTACTGCCTGTTATCCTGGGCTTTATGCTGAGCTTGCTCTCTTCGGAGAGAAGGGAACAGCCATCATTCGCAATGATCATCTGCTCTTCTATCAACTGGATTCTGGGAAAGATGCAAGTTTGGATGCTGTCATTGATATCGAGAAAGCGAGTGCACAGAATTTGAGCGCTGCAGTGGCAGATGATTCCCATTATCGTCAATTTGCTGACTTTACGGATGCAATCATCGAAGGTAGACGTCCTGCCATCATTGGTGCAGATGCCCTACATAGCGTGGCTGTGATCAATGCCATTTACGAGTCCTCGGATAAAAAGAAAGAGATTTATCTCTAAGAGGCTATGGTCAATTCGAGAGGCTGTGTTGTCGTTTTGTACAAAGAACAAGAAAACTAGATGATTTATTTTGGGCACTTTTAACGATGTCGACAGCATGATTGACAATTTCATTTTTTGAGTGAAGCAGATATAATAGTGTTATAGGGTGATGGTTCCCTACAAAGACCAGATAGACCTCGCAGGATTTACACAGGGCGAGGATGGTGATGGCAATCACTTATGAGGGGAACCCTTCGTAAGATTTGCAATATGTTTAAAAGGAGATATTTCTATGAAAAAAGTACTTGCATTCCTACTCGCTTCCTCCATGCTCATGATGATGGGCGGATGTTCCTCCTCCGATTCTGGGAGCACTGGCTCCACAGATACGGCTGGAACCACAACCCCTTCCACCAGCACACCTGATACCACAACTGGTGGCGACACAAGCGATTACCCTAACAAACCTGTTGAGGTTACCGTGCAATGGGGCGCAGGTGGCGGAGCCGACCTTGTCTATCGTGCCCTTGCTGAGGTTTTCCCAACCTATGCCAACGGACAACCTTTGGTGGTCAACAACGTGGAAGGTGCATCCGGCGTGACCGGTAGTACCGAGTTTATGACCAGTGCTAGCCCTGATGGATATCAATTTATCCACATCAACACAGCTCACCTTACCAAAATTCACATGAGTGAAGTTCCTTATGATGCTACCACTTTTGTCCCTGTTGCTGAAGTGGCTGAGATTGCAAACTACCTCCTCGTGCAAGCCGATGCTCCTTGGCAAACTTTGGATGAGCTCATTGCAGATGCAAAGGCAAATCCTGGTTCCATTACCCTTGGTAATGCTGGTATCGGTGGTGGTAACCACATTGGGTCCCTACTCTTCGAGCAAGCTGCTGAAGTGGAATTTGCTCACATTGCTTACAGCGGTGGTGGTAATGCTGTCACTGGTATCCTCAGTGGCGAGGTCGATCTTATCATGGCAAATGCCCCTGAAGGATTGACAAACGTGGAATCCGGTCAACTTCGCATTTTGGCAAACTTTGGTTCAGAGCGTTTTGCTCGTTTCCCTGACCTTCCAACTGCACAAGAAGATGGATTTGACCTTGTGATCGATCAATGGCGTGGCGTGGCTGTGCCTGCTGGAACCCCTGATGAGATCATTGCGAAATTGAACGATATTTTGAAACAATGTATCGAAGATCCTACCTACATCGAGATGATGACTGCATTGGATGCTCGTCCTGCATACAAAGATACTGCTGACTTTACTGCCTTCGTGACAGAAGAAGATGCACGTTTCCAAGAGCTCATTCAAAGCAACGGCCTAGGGGATCGTTATACCTAATTGGTACCCCTGATTTCCGACTAGAAGAAGGATAGAACGCCGGATGTTGGACATCCGGCGTTCTTGAAAAATATCGTAAAATTATAGATTCGCAATTATTTTCGAACCGATTGGAGGACATTGTTTTGAAAGAAAAAAGAACACTAGCAGATCTAGTTATCTCGATTGGCGCAGTTGTTTTGGGGCTTGTAGTTTATTACTTATCGCAAGATTTGATTACAGCTTCGCTCGGATTGGGTGCCGATGGGTGGCCTCGTATGCTTGGGATTGCATTTATGATAATGGGTGGATTTCAGCTTATAGTCACCTTGAAAGATGGCGTGAAGATTGAGGCTGTTTCGGTGGATATCAAGGCAATGCTTCCCACAATATTGACGGTTTCGACCTCGATTGCCTATGTGTTTCTGCTCAATTCGGTTGGATTCTTACTGCTATCCCCCATTTTGATGTTTTTGACCATGATTTATTTTGGATATCGTAAATACCTCTTTGGGGCTGCCCTTAGCGTGGTATTTCCGACGGCATTATATTTTGTATTCTCGAAGGTGTTTTTGATTTCGTTGCCAGCTGGCAGCCTAATAGGATGAGGAAGGAGACCACATGTTAACAAACTTTTTTAATGGGCTTGCATTTGTCATGCAGCCGGAATCCTTCTTCTATATGCTCTTTGGCGTGGTGGAAGGGGTTGTCATTGGGGCGCTCCCTGGACTCTCGGGCTCGATTGGTATTATTTTGGTGCTTCCTCTGGTTTATAAGATGGAGGCCGACCTTGCCATGGTCATGCTCTGTGGTATCTTCTGTGGGTCGATGTTTGGTGGGTCGGTTTCGGCGATTTTGCTTAATGCGCCGGGGACACCTGCTGCGGCTGCGACTCTGCTAGATGGCTACCCCCTCTCGAAACGTGGGGAGGCTGGCAAGGCGATCGGAACGGCTGCCATAAGCTCATTTATCGGGGGGCTGATTAGTACCCTGTGTCTTATCTTTATCTCTCCACAATTAAGCGTTGTAGCGCTACAATTTCACGCTGCCGACTTCTTTTCCCTAGCCATTTTCGGGCTTAGCTTGATTGCTGCTTCTTCGGGGAAAAATGTGGGACGTGGACTGCTTGCCGGTCTCTTTGGGGCGCTACTTGGTACCTTTGGAACCGACCCTATTATGGGTAGCTCTCGTTTTACCTTTGGGTATCATTACTTGATGAATGGCTTTGAACTGCTCCCTGTGCTCATCGGTATCTTTGCTGTGAGTGAGGTCTTTGCGCAAGTGGGTCAAAAACAAGAGAGTGCCTATTCCAATGGAAGCGATGTGCAACGGATGCTCCCTACCATGTCGGAAATGAAGAAAATCTTCAAGGTTTCGGGGATTGGTGGAGTGATCGGCGTACTGGTGGGAATTGTCCCTGGTACTGGTGGATCCATTTCTTGTTTCCTCTCGTACAATCTGGCACGAAAAATGTCGAAAACTCCTGAAGAATTTGGAAACGGTTCGTTGGAAGGGATTGCGGCTTGTGAATCCTCGAATAACGGGACCACGGGTGGCGCACTCATTCCTATGCTGACACTGGGTGTTCCTGGTGACGTTATTACTTCGGTGATGTTGGGAGCACTTGTGCTCATCGGTGTGACCCCTGGTCCTATGCTCTTTGTCAACAATGTGGATACCGTGTATTCCATTTTTGCTGGTATGTTCGTCATTCAGTTTTTGATGCTTGCTGTGGGACTTATCTTTGCTAGGGTGGCGCATCATGTCCTCAAAGTGCCTAATAATTTGATGATGCCCATGATCTTAGTGCTCTGCGTTGCAGGTACTTATTCCATTTCCAACCAAATTTACCACGTTGTGGTGGCATTCCTATTCGGGTTGGTGGGACTGTTTATGAAGAAATATCAGTTCCCTGGCGCACCCTTGATTTTGGGGATTATCCTTGGACCTATGGCAGAGCAAAACCTAAACCGTGCGCTGCAAATTACCAAAAATGACTGGAGCATTCTCTTTACACGTCCTATTTCCTGCACATTTTTGGTGGTTGCCGTGTTATCGGTGGCACTACAAACCTATAGCACACTAAAAGAACGCAAACTTGCGCTTGCAAAAGCACAAGAAAATAAGGAGGAAGTATCATGATTGAAACAGGTGGAAACGGCAGTTGGAGTACCATTGAAGGACTCCTTCAAGACATTAAAGTGCCTAGAATGGTTAAGGTGGCGCAGAAATTTGGACACCCTAGCCCTGTGGATGTTGAAGCAGAGATTCGCTCGCAAGTGGCGAGCAAAGAGATTATGAAGGTCATCAAACCTGGGGAGACCGTTGCCATTACCGTGGGAAGTCGTGGGATTTCCAACATGGTGCTGGCTGTTAAGACCATTGTTTCCCTCATCCGTGAGGCTGGGGGAGAGCCCTTCTTGGTTCCTGCCATGGGAAGTCATGCCGGGGCCACTGCTGAGGGACAAAGAGCCATGCTACTTAGCATGGGTTACACCGAAGAGGCTGTGGGAGCATCCATTCGTGCCACCATGGAGACCGTGGAATTAGGAACCACCGAGGACGGACTTCCTGTGCTTTGCGATCAATTTGCAACCGAAGCCGACCATTTGGTGGTGATGAACCGTATCAAACCTCACGTTTGTTTCCGTGGGCCCTTTGAATCTGGTCTCATGAAGATGATTACCATTGGTTTGGGCAAACAAAAGGGTGCCGATATTGCTCACGCACTTGGATTTGGACATATGCCTGAGCATATTCCTGCCATTGCCAAGAAGGCAATTGAGAAGCTAAATATTTTGTGTGCCATTGGACTTGTGGAGAATGCCTTCCACGAGACCTCGCTCTGCGCTGTGTTACGCAAAAATGAGATTGAAACCGAAGAGCCTAAGCTACTAGATCAAGGGAAATCCTTTGCCGCTCGCCTCTATTTCGATGAGCTCGATGCCCTTATCATCGACGAAGTGGGCAAGAATATCAGTGGTGCTGGGTTTGACACAAACGTTGTGGGACGCTATCACTCGGAATGGGTTTCGGGTGGGCCTAAGATCAAACGTGTCCTCATTTTGGATATCTCCAAAGAGTCCAAAGGAAACGGAAATGGACTGGGAATGGCAGACTTTACCGTGCAACGTGCAGTGCGTAAGTTTGACTTTGCGCAGACCTATCCCAACACATTGACAGCTACCTTGACAGGGAGCGTGAAGATTCCAATGACCTTGCCTAACGATCTGCAAGGGGTGCAAGCCTGTATTAAGACCAGTAATCTGACCGATTTTTCTACAATGACCATCGTACGGATCCACAATACCCTTGAGCTAAACGAGATCGAGATTTCGGAAAACCTACTTGATCGGATCAAAGGGGACGACCGTTTCGAGATCCTAAGCGAGCCCTATGAGATGGCATTTGACAAAGACGGAAACCTATTTTAATCATAAATTTTTAGGAGGATACTATAATGACAATCCGTGAAGAATTAGATATCAAACAAGCGAGAGTGCGTGGCGTGATGGAGGCAAAGTCTCTGGATGCGATTTTTATCAAACGTCAAGATAACTTTGCATGGCTCACCGGTGGTGGAATCAACTATGTTGGTTTGGGCGAGATGGGCAACTGTGGGCTTTTGATTACCCGTGATGCCACCTATGCTGTGACAAACATTGTGGAAGCAGCTCGTATGAAAGACGAAGAAAAACTCGAAGAGATGGGCTATCCCATTCACTCCGATGTGTGGCATAACAATGCCTATGAGAGCGACACCATTCGTAAATTGGTTCCCTCTGGCAAAGTTGGGTTTGACCACGGAAATGCTATGGGCGAGAATGTGGCAAATGATGTCAAACTGCTGAGATTCTCCCTCACCGAAGCCGAAGTGGAGCGCTATCAAGAGGGTGGTTACATGACAGCTCGTGCCATTGAAGAGACCATCTCGCAAACCCGTCCTGGGGAGACCGAGCACGAGGTTGTGGGTCGTCTTGTCAAACGAATTCGTGAATTTGGGATGGACGTTGTTTCGGCAATGTGTGCTAGTGATGAGAGAATTTACAACTACCGTCACCCTGTCCCTACCGATAAAGTGATCCGTGATCGTG
>JAWXUK010000101.1:0-7226 GCA_044432785.1 Eubacteriales bacterium
GTTCTGGTTCTGTCTCGGGTTCGGGCTCGGGGGTGGGGACCGCCACATCGGTTTCGATAGAGGGTGGGATCTCTGGATGTTCTGGGGTGTTGGTGTTGCTACCACATCCGACGAGGGCGAGGATGATCGCAAGGCTGAGCATAGTATTCATTACTTTCATGTTTTCGTTCCTGTCGTTGCTTGGACAGGATTCCTTTCTTATGTTGCTTCCATGATTTCTCTTAGGTTTGTCGTAAACTTTCCCCTGTGGGTGTGACGGCGAGACCACCGTGGGAGGTCTCACGCAGTTCGCAGGGTAGCAGTCGTCCCACACGATACATCGCCTCCACCACTTCGTCGGGAGGGACGGGAGAGGTGAGCCCCGCCAAGGCGAGATCGGCAGAGAGGAGAGCATTGACGGCTTGGGATGCGTTGCGTTGAGCACACGGCACCTGCACCAGTCCTGCTATTGGATCGCATACCAATCCCATAGAGTGGATGAGGGTGTGAGCTGCTGCTGCGAGGGATTGCGAAGGGGCACCTCCCACCAGTTCTACCACGGCTGCAGCTGCCATGGAAGCAGCTGTGCCACACTCTGCCTGACAGCCCCCCTCGGCACCTGATACCGTGGCATTCTGCATGATAACGGCACCCACGCCCCCTGCTGTGATCAGTGCTTTGACGAGGGAGTCACGGGTGAGCTCTCGCTCTTGCGCAACGGCGAATAGTACCCCCGGCAAAACCCCACACGCCCCTGCTGTTGGGGCAGCGCAGATTTTACCCATGGCAGCATTGACCTCGCTGCACGAAAGGGCATACGCCATGGCACGGTTGACCACTCTGCCCGAGAGGGTGTTATCCTGCTTGGCATAGGTGTGCTGACGGCTGGCAATTCCTGAAATGAGTCCGAGTGGCATTTCGAGTGGGGTATCCAGTGCCTTTTCAACCGAGGACTCCATCACTTGCAGTCGCTGCTCCATTTTCTCGAAGACCTCTTGCTCGGAAAGGTCGCTAAGGGCGCACTCCCCTTCCAAGATCACTTGCCAGAGGGGTTTTTCCGTACAAAGTGCCTGTAATTCAGCTAAGTTTTGGTACATGTGCCACCCTCCTCGCTTAAATTGATGACCTGTGCGCTTTGGATATGGGGGTATCCACGGACAATCTCCACTGCTTGCTCTGGGATATCGCTATCGGTTTCGATGACCGAAAAGGCTGTCTTTCCCTTTGCCGTACGACTGACCTTCATTGTACCAACGTTGATATTCCAGTCTGAGAGGAGCTGTGTGAGGTTTGTGAGCACCCCTGGGCGATCCTCGTGCTGTACCACCAAGGTGGAAAGCCGTGCCGAGAGGTCGGTGGGGAATCCGTCGATGGAGCGCACCACAATTTCCCCTCCCCCCAAGGAAGAGCCGATGATGGTGGGGGTGGTTCCGTCGGTGCACGTGAAGATGATCTCGACGGTGTTTTCGTGAACACCATCGAGGGTGACAGGACGGAAGGAATAGGAAAGCCCCTGCTTTTGGGCGAGGGAGAAGGAGTCCACCAATCTCTCGTCGTCGGGAGCGAGTCCAAGCGCCCCTGCCACGAGGGCACGATCGGTACCATGTCCCTTATGGGTGTGCCAAAAGGAGCCGTGCAGTCCGAAGGTGACGGCAGTGAATTCCTTTGCCACGATCTTGCGTGCCACACAAGCGAGACGTGCTGCCCCTGCAGTGTGTGAGCTCGAAGGGCCGATCATGATGGGGCCTAGTGACTCGAATATACTAATATGCATGAAATACTCCTCTCCGATAACTTGTCCTATTATATCACCTATTTTGGGAAATAGCTACCTATTTTGTAAATATCTTCTTGCCTTTTTTCACTCTTTTTGATATAATAACCCCATCTGAAAGCGAGGTATTCTATGACCATAACCACAAAAAAACCACAATATTCCGTACTTGCCATTCTGATCTTTGGCTGTGTGGTGCTTGCCTACTTAGACGGCTTTGCCCATCCCCCTTTTTGGACGAAATCTGCCATCAAAGTGCTTCTTTTCGTGGGGATTCCCCTTGGATATTCCTATTTCACAAAGGATCCCTTCTATCGCCCCCTCTTCGCTTTGGATAAAAAGGCGCTCGCCCTTGCCATGGGACTTGGATTTGGGGTGATTGCTGTCATTTTGGGGGCTTTCTTCGCTTTAGGAGAACTGCTCGACCTCTCTGCTGTGGTGGGAGAACTGGAATCTGCCATGGCTGTCACAGCTGAGAATTTCATCGCTGTGGCCCTCTATATTGCCATTTTCAACTCGTTTTTCGAGGAGTTTTTCTTTCGTGGATTTGCCTTTTTTCAGCTCAAGAAATATTATTCTCGCACCACGGCGCACGTGATTTCTTCCACCCTTTTTTCCCTCTACCATGTTGCCATCATCGCTTTTTGGTTCGATCTTTGGGTCTTTGTTTTGTGTTTGGTGGGACTCGTGGTGGGAGGGGTCATCTTTAACCTCCTCGACGAATCCACCCACTCCATCTACCCTTCGTGGCTCACCCATGCTTGCGCAAATCTTGCCCTTAACTCCATCGGAATGATGTTATTTTACGGGAATTAACCCTGTTTATTCGGATAGAGGTCGCATTCCACTGCGTGATTGTTCATGATCCCTATCGCCTCTAAATAAGAATAGCAGGTCACTGTCCCCATGAATTTAAACCCACGTTTCTTCAAATCCTTGGCGATTTTATCGGAGAGCTCATTATGGGTGGTCACCCCATCGAAGGGGTGGTAGACCACTTTATGGTCGGTAAACCCCCATATATAATCGGAGAAGGTGCCAAATTCCTCTTGCACTTTGAGGAAGGCTCGTGCATTGTCGATTGTGGCACGGATTTTCGCTTTGTTGCGCACGATTTCTTTGTTTTGAAGAAGGGCTTCCACCTTGTCCTCTCCATAATTTGCAATGCGTTTAGGTGAGAACTGATCGAATGCCTCACGAAAGAACTCTCGCTTCTTCAAGATCAAGAGCCACGAGAGTCCACAGTGAAAGCTCTCGAGCACGAACATTTCGAAGAGATACCCATCCTCGTAAGAGGGTACCCCCCACTCTTTATCGTGATACTCCATATAGAGGGGGGAATTTTCTAAATTATGCCATGGACATCGATTCATAGGTGGTCTCCTCGCTTCTTTTTCTCTAGTGTATCATATCTTTTGGGATAGGACAACCATTTGCCTCCCTTCCCCTCTCTACTTTTTGCATAAAAATATAGGTCTGGTTTTGTTAAAATCGCTTAATTTACTCTGGTATACTTGACAGGTTTGAGCGAAACTGTTATATTGTACATAGTACGTTCATATTTACGAGCAGTGTTCGTATATAAAAACTTTTAGGATAGCGCACCTCATGCGACATCCACCTATAAGGAGGCATTTCCCATGATTTTAGACTATTTAGAACATGCTGACAAATACAATGGCATCCTCGCCGACTACAAAAAGACAATGGACTTTGCACTCACCTTGAAGGATTCCCCTACGGGGCGTTATGAGTGTGGCAATTCCTATGTTATGGTGCAAGAGATGGAGACCAAACTCCCTAAGGACAAGGAGTATGAGCTTCATCGCAAGTATGCCGATGTTCATATCGTCCTAGAAGGGGAAGAGGTCTTCGGCTATGAAGAGATCTCGAAACTTTCTCCTTCGGGCGACTACAATCCCGAAAAAGATATGCAATTTCTGGGTGGTGTGGGCCAATTTGTCACCCTCACTCCTGGAATGTTCTTGGTCACCCTTCCTCAAGATGGGCACAAGCCTGGTTGCTGTGCCAAATCCCCTTCTAAATTGCGCAAACTCGTGGTGAAAATCCCAGTTTAATTTATATTGTTATTAAGGAGTCCAAATTATGCAACGTGTACAAAAACATCGTGTGGTCCCTGTCGTGGTCCTCAACAAAATCGAGGATACCATCCCCACCCTCAAAGCCCTGTGCGATGGTGGTCTTCCCATTGCTGAAATTACCTATCGTACTGCATGCGCCAAAGATGCCATTGCCCTTGGTATTAAAGAATTTCCTGATATGCTCATCGGCGCTGGTACTGTGATTAACGAGGCACAATGCAACGAAGCCATCGACCTCGGTGTGAAATTTATCGTTGGCCCTGGTTTTGATCCCAAGGTCTCGGCTGTTTGCAGAGCACGCAATATCCCCTACTTCCCTGGTTGCGTCACCCCTACCGAGATGATGATGGCCATTGCTGATGGATGGACCACCTTGAAGTTCTTCCCTGCCAACGTGTATGGTGGACTTAAGGCAATGCAAGGTCTCGCAGGTCCTTTCCCACAAGTGAAGTTTATCCCTACTGGTGGTGTGGATGCTTCCAATCTATCGGAATATCTCGCTTGGGATAAGATCGAAGCCGTGGGTGGATCTTGGATGATGAAGGGCGATATTGTTGCTCAATGTAAAGAAATTGCAACCATTGTCAATGGTTAATGTATAGGAGGAATTATCATGGAACTCAATTTAAGAAAATCTGAAGATTGCTATTACGACCAACTCTCGATGGGTGAAGTTATGCTTCGCCTTGATCCCGGTGAAGGTCGCATCCGTACAACTCGCTCTTTCCGTGCTTGGGAAGGTGGAGGAGAGTATAACGTGGCTCGTGGACTTCGCAAATGTTTCGGCTACAAAACTGGCGTCATCACTGCTTTTGCTGATAACGATGTCGGAATGCTCCTCACCGATTTGATCTGTCAAGGTGGGGTGGATACCTCCCTCATCAAATACCTCCCTTACGATGGCATTGGAAGTAGCTGTCGCAACGGTTTGAACTTCACCGAGCGTGGATTCGGCGTGCGTGGTGCTGTTGGTTGTTCCGACCGTGCTAACACTGCAATCTCCAAAATGCGTCCCGAAGATTTCGATTTCGAGCACATTTTCGGCACCCTTGGTGCTCGTTGGCTACATACTGGTGGCATCTATGCTGCTCTATCCGAAGATTCCATCGAAACCGTGCTCGCTGCCATCAAAGCTGCGAAAAAACACGGCACTTTGATCTCCTACGACCTAAACTACCGTCCTTCTCAATGGAAAGCAATCGGTGGCCACGCAAAAGCGCAAGAGGTCAACAAAGAGATTGCAAAGTATGTCGATGTTATGATCGGTAACGAAGAGGACTTCACTGCTTGTCTCGGCTTCGAGATTGAAGGTGGAGACGATCTCAAAACCCTCAACCTCGACGGTTACAAAGCCATGATGGGTCAAGCTGCAGCTGCCTATCCTAACTTTAAAGCCATTGCTACCACTTTGCGTGAGGTTAAAACTGCAACGGTCAACCACTGGAGCGCCCTTTGTTATGCCGATGGTAAAGTCCATAAGGCACATCAATACGATGATCTCGAGATCATGGATCGTGTGGGTGGAGGAGATTCCTTCGCTTCTGGTCTGATCTATGGCTTGATGACCACTGGTGATCCTCAAACTGCTGTGGAATATGGTGCTGCTCACGGAGCCCTTGCTATGACCACTCCTGGTGATACCACCATGGTCAACAAAGGTGAAGTGGAACGTCTCATGTCTGGTGCTGGCGCTCGTGTCCAACGCTAGGAGAGTTGCATTATGACAACTTTTAACCATTTTAATTTCAACGTCTTTGACCTTGATAAATCCATCGCCTTCTACAAAGAGGCGCTCAACCTCTCCCCTGCTAGGGAACGAGTGGCCGAGGATGGCTCTTTCAAGATCGTATTTCTAGAGGACGAGGCAAAGAGCCCCTTCCGTCTGGAACTCACTTGGATGCGTGACCGCAAAGAACCCTATAATCTTGGAGATTTAGAATATCATCTTGCTTTTGTGGCAGAAGAATTTGATGAGATCAAGAAAAAGCACGCTGATATGGGTTGTATCTGCTATGAGAATCATAAGATGGGGATCTATTTCATCACAGATCCCGATGGATATTGGCTCGAGATCACCCCTTTGCGCAAATAAAACCTCAATCCCCCAGAGAAGAGCTCTCTGGGGGATTTTTTGCATCCAGCCGAACTTCTACTGGATCATTCCCATGCTATTACCCATTTGACAAACTGGAAAAAATATGGTAGCATGTAACCCAGAATATGTCCCGAAAAAGAAAGGAAGATAGTATGAAAAAAATACTCTCCACCGTGCTTGCCCTAGCCATCCTTCTCTCTAGTACAACCTTGGTCACCCCCTCCCTGGCTTATACTTCCTACATTGAAGAAGTGGTACTTCTCGTTAATGAAGCTCGTGCCGAAAATGGACTCTCCCCCCTCTACGTTCACCCTGATCTTACCTCTGCTGCCGCCATCCGTGCGCTAGAACTCGATCAATACTTTAGCCATGATCGCCCCGACGGGAGCAGTTGCTTTACCGTATACGACACCGAATTGACCTATAGCTACAGCTACGCAGGGGAAAATATCGCACAAGGACATACCACCCCAGCCGACGTGGTCAAAGCGTGGCTCAATAGCCCAGGTCACAACGCTAATATTATGAACACAAATTTCGATACCATTGGTGTGGGATATTCTGCCACCAAAAGATCTTGGGTACAGATGTTCACAAGCTCCTCTGGTGGATCCCCTGGCACACTACTTGATGGCCCCACTGGAAACCTTGTAGCCACCTCCATCACATTGAGTGCCACATCCCTCGCCCTTGGGATTGGAGACACCACCACCATAAGTGGCTGGATCGTCCCTAGTAGTCTCTCCCTCTCGTGGTCGAGTTCCGACCCTTCGGTTGCCTCTGTGTCAAGTAATGGAACCGTGACCCCCAAAAGCGAAGGTGTGGCAATCATCACGGCTTCTGGGGGTGGGTTAACCGAAACCTGCACAGTCACAGTCACAACAACCACACCCGAACCCATTGTCCCTGTAGAGTTATTCGACTTCAACCCCAGCAGACTCACAATGCTAGTTGGGGAATCCAACACCTTAAACGTGCATTTCTACCCTAGCAATGCCACTGAAAAAGGGGTAATCTATTCCTCGCAAGACCCATCCATCGTGACCGTGACAACGGACGGGGTTGCCACAGCAATCTCTGCCGGAATTGGGATCATCACCGGTACCACCGTGGATGGCTCCATCACCAAAAGCTGTACCATCACAGTGGATGACTCTAACCTTAAGGCAAATTACTTTACCCTCTCCAAAAATCAGGTCGCACTAAATGTGGGGGAGACCACCTCGATCACAGCCACCTTCTCCCCTATCACAGCCACCAACACTGACCTCGTTTG
>JAWXUK010000102.1:0-7180 GCA_044432785.1 Eubacteriales bacterium
TGGAAAACATCTGATATGATGTTCAAAATCAATCTTGACACAATCGGAATATCGCTGTAAAAAAGGGGCACAAAAAATTTTTTTAGGTTTTTTTCGCATTTACTATTGACATTTAGGAATCCTCTTCCAAAATTCACACCCAAATAAAGGAAGTCCACTCACCGTTCCCACCCCCATATTTTTTTTGGTTTTTGCCAAAACAGGGATTGAAAAAAAATCTGCAATAGTGTATAATAAAAACAAGGAGGTGCGTGTACTATGTTAGATGCAAGAATGTTAGATTGTTTTATAAACCTAGGTGGAGAAAAAACGGCCACCAAGTCCATCATGGTGTTCAATATTCGCTCCAGCCAAATTGAAGCCAGTAACTCCATCGCAAAGGATTACTTCAAGCGCTCTGGAGATGAAGTGGTCTTTTCCGACCTCTTCGAATTCAAAGAAGAGGGGCGTAACGCCTTGCGCCTCGCGATGAACAGCCTCACCTCACGTGACGAAGTGATCTTAACAAATCGCATGGTCGTGACGAAGGAAGGCATGCAGCTCAAAAGTGACATCAAGTTTATGTATCTCACCCCAGAGCGAGATCAATTACTCATCACCATAAAGCCCGAGATTGATAACCGACGCTATTACCTCGAGCGCTTCATAGATAGCCGTCGTCGCCCAGCACTCACCTACGATATCAATAACCTCAAGGTAGACTACGCCAACATCCTCTTCTACCGTGCTTTTGCGTGCGACAAGGTCCGTATCGTCACCATGTACGACAGTCGCCTCACAAACTTCATGCGTGAGGATTACCGTGCCGACTTCGAGAACACTATCAAAGATTCGGTACACAGTATCGATAGCATGCTCCTCGATATCCCCTTTAGCACATCAAACGGCAAAACACTCAATCTCTATTACAACACAAAAACACTCAAAGATGTCACCGAACGTGACTCCGGTCTCATCTATTTCTGCCTCGCAGAGAAACACGAAAGTGTCAAAGCGCTCTGCGACCCATTTGAATA
The DNA here is from genome assembly GCA_044432785.1 of Eubacteriales bacterium. Classification (GTDB taxonomy): domain Bacteria; phylum Bacillota; class Clostridia; order Oscillospirales; family Oscillospiraceae; genus JAWXUK01. The sequence goes on from JAWXUK010000102.1 coordinate 1,017, forward strand.
GAATACCATTTTATGAAATGAAAGGAACGAACACATGAACAGCTTTACCTATCTCATCCCAACAAAGGTCATCTTCGGCAACGATGCCATGAGCAAACTAGGCGAGCAACTCCTCGCCAGTAACGCTACGAAAGTGCTTGTCCTCTACGGAGGCGGATCGGTCATCAAAAACGGTATCCTCGCTCAGGCAACCAAGGCGCTCATCGACAACAAAATTGCGTATGTCGAGCTCGGGGGAGTCCAACCAAACCCCATCTTAAGCTTAGTGCGTGAGGGAAAAGAGCTTTGCATCAAAGAAAAGGTAGACTTCATTTTATCAGTCGGAGGGGGCTCCACCATCGACACAGCAAAGGCAATCAGCCTCGCCGTCGGAAACCCAACCGACGATGTGTGGGATTATTTCTGTGGAAAAGGGGCACCAAAGGCTGCCATTCCTAACGGATGTGTCCTCACCATCGCAGCAGCAGGTTCGGAAACCTCGGATTCTGCCGTCATCACAAATGCAGATACCAAAGAAAAACGTGGCATGAATAGCGACCTCTTCCGTTGCACATTCGCCATCCTAAACCCCGAATTCACCTACACACTTCCAAAATTTCAAGTCACTTGTGGCATAGTGGATATCCTAATGCACACCTTCGATCGTTATTTCTCTAAAGATATGGATAATGAAACAAGCGATCAAATCGCAGAAGGACTGATTCGCACCGTGCTCCAATACGGCAAACAGCTCGCAGAAAACCCCTCGGATGCCAAGGCAGCCAGCGAAATTATGTGGTGTGGAAGTCTCTCCCATAACGGAATCACAGGGCTCGGCAACATCAAAGACTTCAGCCCTCACCGTCTCGGTCGTGATATTTCCGGTCTCTACGACAGCGCTCATGGCGCAACCCTATCGGTAGCATGGGTCGGCTTCGCAAACTACACAGTAGCAAGCCAAACCCCTCGCTTTGCTCGCTTCGGCAGAAATATTTTCGGACTCACAGGCAACGACGAGCAAGTGGCAAAAGAGGCAATTGCAAAAATGACCGAGTTCTATGCGTCCATTGATATGCCAATCACCCTCACAGAACTCCTCGGCCACCCCGTCACCGACGAAGAAATTGCAGAGATCTCTCTCGCAGTGTGTCAACAAGATAAAAATGCAACCTTCGGCACCTTCTTCCAATTCACTTACGACGATGTGGTAAAACTCTTCACAAGCGTTCGCTAAGCCATAAAACAAATAAAAACTCGGAAATTTCCACATGTAGGAGATTTCCGAGTTTTTCTATGAATGAAAAACCAATTTTCTCTTGATAAATTGTGTAACATGTGGTAAAATAGAGTAAGATAAATCCGTTGGATTGTAAATATATGAAAACGCAGGAGAAAAAGCATGAAACAATATATCGACCTACAATGTGTCACAATCACAAGTGCATGGAAAACCCTACACTCAAACCTATACGAGCTTCCCAAAAGCAGCCTTGATATCGCTCGCTTACGGAAAAATGGATGTGTCGCCCAAAACTTCGCAATCACAATGCTTCCACTTCCCCTTAAAACAAGAATGGGAGATATTTTCCCAGAGGACGACTATTTCATCAATAAATGTCACGGAATTTTCATGGAAACACTCACAATGCACGGAGATGAGGTTGCATACGCAGGAAATGCTGCTGAAATGCTTGAAAATGAACGTCAGGGCAAGCTCTCTGCATTCTTAAGCCTATCCGACGGCCGTGCAGTGGGAGGAGACTTCAAAAAAATCCGTAAATTCCACAAAATGGGAATCCGTATGATGGGACTTACTTGGAATCTACCCAACTGTTTCGGTTCTCCAGCCTCGGCAGATCCGAAGCATATGGCACAAGGGCTCACAAAATTCGGCAAAAATGCCGTGGAGTATATGAATGAATTGGGCATGATTATTGATGTCTCCCACCTATCGGATAAGGGATTTTGGGACGTGGCAAGTCTCAGCAAAAAGCCCTTCGTCGCCTCTCACTCCAATGCACGTGCCCTCTCCCCTCACCCACGCAACCTATCCGACTTCATGATCAAAGGTGTGGCAGATAGTGGAGGAGTGGTTGGAGTCAACTTCTATCCCCCTTTCCTTTGTGAAGATACAACCCAAATGGAAACAACAATGGACCGAGTGGTGGATCATATCAAACATATCATCGACAAAGGTGGAATCGAATGTGTCGCCATTGGAAGCGACTTTGATAACTACGACACCCCAACCCCGGTCGCCGACGTCACTCAAATGCCACTCTTCTTCGAAACCCTCGAAAAAGCAGGACTCACCGAGCAAGAGATCGAAAATATTGCCTATAACAATATGTTCCGAGTCATCCAAAAATCCATGAAATCATAACAAAAAACTCCCCTAAATGGGGAGTTTTTTTGCTATTTAGGTGGTAACAAGATAGGCAGAAGAAAACGTTATTTCGGCTCTATCAAGTTGGATGCCAAGAAAAAGGATAAAAAAAGGGTACGCAGTCACTGCGTACCCTGAAAATTTGGATAAACCAAAGGAAAATCGGCTTATTTAAGCTCGACTTTACCGCCAGCCTCTTCCAATTTAGCTTTGAGCTCGTTAGCGTCATCCTTAGAAACACCCTCTTTAAGAGTGGTAGGTGCGCCTTCGACCATGCCTTTAGCTTCAGCAAGACCAAGACCTGTGATTTCACGCACAGCTTTGATGACCTTGATTTTAGCAGCAGCGTCAAAGCTTGCAAGAACGACGTCAAAGTCGGTTTTCTCTTCAGCAGCTCCGCCAGCAGCGCCACCAGCAGCAGGTGCAGCAGCAACAGCAGCAGAAACGCCAAAGACCTCTTCGAGTTCGTGAACCAGTTCGGATAGCTCCAGAACGGTGAGTGCTTTTACTTCTTCGATTAAAGAATTGATTTTATCGCTTGCCATAATATGTGTCCTCCTAAAATTTGTTGTTATTCTGCAGCTTCTTCTGCAGGGGCTTCGGTTGCTGCTTCAGGAGCAGCCTCTGTTGCAGTGGCTTCAACAAAGCCGCCTTTTTGCTCGGCGATTTGCTTGATGACCACAGCAAGACAGGAAATAGGTGCGAGCAAGGTTCCGAGTGCTTTTGCTTGAAGTACCTCTTTCGCAGGTAGCTCAGCAATGGCTAGCACTTGATCAATGGGGAGAATTTCTCCGTCCATAAACCCAGCTTTAATGGTAAATTTCTCACCATTAAATTTTTTGGAAAAGGAATTGATCACACGCAAAGGAGCGATGGGATCTTCCTCAGTTCCGAGCGCAAGAGAAGTGGTTCCGTGAAGGCAATCAGATAGGCCTTCCAGTCCAGCATCCTTCGCAGCAAAACGTGTCAAAGTGTTCTTGACCACCGAATATTCGATGTTGTTCTTACGAAGCTCCACACGAAGTGCAGTGTCCTCTTCCACGGTAATACCTTTGTAGTCCACCAAAACTCCGGAAGATGCAGATTTCATCTTGCCAGAAAGTTCAGCGACCAGCGCTTTTTTGGTCTCGAGAATGGTTGCATTTGGCATAAATTTCACCTCCTAAAAAATAAAAAAATGCGATTCCACGCACAAAGGTGAAACAGCATCTATCAGTAATAGTATGACTGCATCCTCGGTAGGATTTGCGATTTAAATAAATCACCTACTGTCTTTGAACGCTCACTCATTATAGCACAGAAAACACCCCTTGTCAAGCGATTTTGGTCAAAAAAACGCTTAAAATCATCGCTTTTTCAAAATGTGTACATGTTGACATTTTTGCAAGTGAAAAAGAGAGGATAATTCATATTTTTGATAAATATGATAAGTTTTTGATAGAGTTTTGACAGAGAAATTCTAAATTATAAGCAGCTGATACCCACGAAAAATAAGAATAAAATAAAACCCCTTACAAGAAATCACTTGCAAGGGGAAATGATGTAAAATGACTTAGAATTTCTCATAAAATAAGCTTTAATCAATCGATTAAGTTTCACTTTTTTGAAAAAGTAATTAGAAAAATTAAAGGATTGAAAGCTAGATCGAAATGAATAAAGATCGTGAAAAAGTGAGAAATTATAGAATATTACGTCACGATAAGTGCAAAAAGGCGCCTAAATAATTAAAAAGTGACGTTGAAGATGGTGCGAAGGCTACGAGTTTTCTTAAAAGAACGTGCATTTGGGCCATCTGCTTCAAAATCTGTCTTAATTCGGTCAAAATATTGGCCTTGAAGGTCACGAATGAACATTTTTGTCACTAATTTATAGGATTGATCGTAAGTTTCGAGCATAACGTCGGCTCCATCAAGGTAAAGTTCCATTGGCTTGGTAGGAGTGATCAGCGCAGCCAAATTAGGTTCAATAGGATATGAAACATTTCCGGTAACATTATCGGCATTTCCGTCCACATTATAGCCATAAGCAGCACATTTTGACTTAGGTGTGATCATTTCAAGTTTGTCTTGCAGATTAGCGATATTACTATTGTAATTATCGTAAATAAAGTTGTATTCTGGGCTTCCTTTTGCGTGAGGGGCGATTTCTTTGAGGAAAAAGTCGATATTCGAGAAAATTATTTTTTTGTCCATGATGGTAAGTTACCTTTCAATGAAGAAGTGTTTTCCAGCCACAAAATCCCAGAGGTGGCTTCTTGTAGATACAAGTTTCAACTTTAATTATACAGCATATCATTACAAAATGCAAGCAAAATTAATAAAAAATTAAGGTAAGAACTTTTGAATCGTTATCTTGATGCTACAAGAGATAGTAATGCAGAAAAAAGTGCAGATTTATATCAAATATAGCAATAAATTACATTTATATCTAAAATAATGCTAAATTTACCACAGGAGTATAATTTGAAATCATTTCAATATTTGAGTTTTGAGGATTTATAGTGTCTCAAATCGACAGCTTTACGGATCGGATAAAGTGACTGTAACATCATATAATAAGATTTATAGACCTCATTTCACAGGAAAGTAAACTGTTTTATATGAAATATACCCGAGATCAGATATTTTAAATAGATAATACACCCCCTCACTCGTCAATAGAGGAGGGGGTTATGTGATAATTGAAGGGTTATCATAGAATAATTATTCTATGAATGATGGAATAAGATTTGAATTCTTGTTTATACGTTGTTTTATGTAATTTTAGATAGTTTTAGGTAGTTCAGTAGGCGAAAAGGGGAGATGAAGTGATAGTTTGGTTCCGATTCCTTCTCGTGAAATGACTGTAAACCATCCATTATGCTGCTCGGCAATCCATAACGCAATGGATAATCCGAGTCCAGTTCCCCCTGTTTGCCGTGTTCTAGAGCGATCAGAGCGGTAAAAACGGTCGAAAATGTGGGGAATGGAGTCGGTTGGGATTCCCATACCTTCATCCTCTAATGAGATAATGATGGTGGATTCGGTGTGTTTTAAGGTGAACCAGATACGATCTTTACTATATTTCATGCTGTTATCCATCAGAATTCGCAGAACTTGCTTGATTAAGGTGGGATCGGCTACCGTGATGAGAGGGGAGGTCCATGAAGTAGTGATCTCTCGGGAGGGGTTACGGATCCGTTCTTCTCGAATGATTTGTGCGGCGAGCTCGGTGAGGTCGATGCTCTCTTTTTTGACCGGTTGCGAGAGGTTATCTCCCCGTGCGAGGAACAAAAGTTGCTCGACGAGTCGTTCCATGGAGCGAGATTCGCTGTGGATAGCGTCGATCCCCTCTTGCAGTGCGTCGGAATCGGATTTTCCCCATCGGTCGAGCATATCGCTGTATCCTTTAATGACGGCGATTGGGGTACGGAGTTCGTGGGAAGCATCCGATACAAACCTCATTTGTACCTCGTAGGATTGGGAAACACGATCAAGCATAGCATTGATTGCCTGTGCGAGGGGCTGAAGCTCTCTTTGGGTTTCGGTGAGCGAGATTCGGCTGTCGAGGTCGATGGCACTGATCTTTTCGAGTGCCCCTGTGAGGGCTGCCATTTCAATCTTTGTGGGATCTTTGGTGGCATGGAGTCGCATTGTGGTTGCTGTGAGCTCTTGTATGGGTCGGAGAGTGCGCTGAATGGACTTTGTGGTCCCTAAAATGTTGATGAAAATGGAAATTCCTTGCCAAAATAGCATCAAATTCCAGATCACTCCGAGCAATCGAAAGACCAGTTTGAGATCTACTACCACTGTATAGGAGG
>JAWXUK010000103.1:0-7050 GCA_044432785.1 Eubacteriales bacterium
TGGTGACCTCTGGGGGGTATCAACGTTTCTTCGAGGTGGATGGCGTGACCTACTCCCATATTTTAGACCCAAAAACAGGGAGACCTGCAGACACCGACCTCACCTCTGTCACAATCATCTGCGAGGATGCCACCTATGCCGATGCCCTCTCCACGGCGCTCTTTGTCATGGGTCGAGAGGATGCCATTTCCCACTGGAATTCCCACCAAGATTTCGAGATGGTTCTGGTGGACGCATCGGGCGAGGTGACCATCACCCCTTCCCTCTCCTTCACCATCAACCCAGATTATCAAGAAGGGGAGGTGACCACCCTTGGGTAAAAAGGTTCTTCCCATTGCTCTATTACTTGGGATCGTTCTCTGCTCGGCTCTTGCCATTTTTCTTCGCCCTGTCAACCTTGGCACGGTGGTGGAGGTGCGCATGAATAACAACCTCGTCCAAACCATTCTATTATCTGAAGTCGAGACCCCCTATACCTTCACACTCGAGAGTGGCAACGGTGGGTATAACATCATTGCAGTTACCCCTGACACGGTGCATATCTCGGAGGCAAACTGCCCTGATCTGCTCTGTGTCCATCAGGGGAATTTGATCGAGGGGCAACCCATTGTCTGCCTTCCTCATCGGGTCTCTATCCAGTTTCGTAGCGAAGGGGGTGGCTTGGATGGGCTCTCGCAGTAAAACCATTGCGCAATGTGGGGTGCTCACTGCCATCGCCCTCACCATTTTCATGATCGAAGCGCAATTTCCAGCCCCCCTCCCCTTTCCTGGGGCAAAACTTGGTCTCGCTAATGCGATCACCCTCTTCACGGTCTACACCTTGGGGGTGGGTTGGGGTGGGATGATTTTGCTCGCTCGGATTATTCTAGGTGGGATTTTTGCAGGACAGCTCCTCACCATGCTATACAGTTTTGCAGGTGGGGTGGTCTGCCTGCTGGTCTTGTGTCTGCTACGCCCCTTCACCACCCCACGAGATTTTTGGTATGTCTCCCCCCTCTCGGCAATGGGACACAATTTCGGGCAGATTTTGGTGGCCTCCTTTATCATGGGGAGCGATGTCATCTATTACTACCTCCCCTACCTTATGTTACTGGGTGCTTTTTCAGGACTTTTGGTGGGGATTGCCACTCGTGAGGTGATTCGCCGTCTCCCCGACTGAATCTTTTTTCCTGTATAGGTTGATTTTTCCTCGTGGTTGGTGTAAACTAGAACTACTGAAGTTACAAAGGAGTACTATAATGAAAATTTTATTTACCAATGTCACAGGTGTCACCATGGATGATGCAAACCCCAACCTCACCCAAGGTTTTGTTGCCACCGATGATGGTGTTATCTCTTATGTCGGTTCCGACCGTCCCACTGGCGACTTTGACGAGGTCATCGACTGCACTGATAAAATCATGATGCCTGGTCTCATCAATGCTCACACCCATCTCCCCATGTCCATTTTGCGCTCCTATGGTGGGGGGCATAACCTCCAAGATTGGCTGGAAAAATTCATCTTCCCTGCCGAGGCAAAGTTTGATGGCAAATGCGTGAAACTGGGGACTGCACTCTCCATTGCCGAGCTACTTCAATATGGTGTCACCTGTGTCGCCGATATGTATAGCTTCTGCGACGAGATTGCCGACGTGGTTGCCGAGTCTGGTATCTCTGCAAACCTGAGCCGTGGTATCATCTGTTTCGACCCCGAAGCAAACCCCCTCGAACTCGAGGGAATGCGTGAGACCTTGGACTGCGTGGAAAAATGGCATGGCTACGACAACGGCCGGATCAAATTCGACCTCTCCCTCCACGGAGAATATACCTCCTTCTTAATCCCCAAACTGTGGGAGGAAATGGCGAAACTCGCCAAGGAACGTGACCTTGGAATGCACATCCACATCTCCGAAACCAAGAGCGAGCACGAGGATTGTCTTGCTCGACACAACACCACCCCCCTCCAAATCTTTGACAAACATAAGGTTTGGGACAATGGTGGGATTGCAGCGCACTGCGTCTGGTGTGAGGACGAGGATTTTGCCCTGATGGCAAAGAAAGGTATCTCCCCCATTCATAACCCCGTCTCCAACCTCAAGCTGGGCTCTGGCGTGGCTCGTGTGCCCGAAATGCTTGCAGCTGGGGTCAATGTCGCCATTGGTACCGATGGTGTCTCGTCTAATAATAACCACGACCTCTTAGAGGAAGTGAAACTTGCCGCCATCCTTCATTGTGGTGTTAAGCTCAACCCTACTGCGATCACACCCAAGCAGTGCCTCGCTATGGCAACCGTCAATGGGGCTCGTGCCCTCAAACGCAACACAGGTGTCATCGCAGTGGGAAAAGATGCCGATATCGTCCTCTTAGACGGCACGGCACCTGCACTCACCCCTTGTCATGATGTGCTTGAAAATATCGTCTACAGTGCCAACGGCTCCCACGTCTGCCTCACCATGTGCCGTGGCAAGGTGGTCTATCGTGATGGCAAGCATCTCACCCTCGATCTCCCTGCCATCCGGTCGGAATTGCACGAGTACGTACTCCCACACGTCTTTTAAGGGGTTATCCCTATCCATTATATTTTAAGGAGGTTTTGAATGAGAGAAAAGCAACCCTCCCCCCGAAAGGAGAACTCCTTTCTAGGGGGTGTCGCCGTTTTGGCATTGGGCGCCATGGTGGTCAAATTGATCGGCATGTTTTACAAGATTCCCCTCCTAAATCTCATCGGGGAGCAAGGCTCTGCCGACTTTTATAACGCTTATAGTATCTATGCCATTTTGCTCACCGTTTCGGCGACAGGTCTGCCGGTTGCCATCTCGAAACTCATTTCCGAGGCGCAATCCCTTGGCGACACCGACGAGGTGCAGAATATTTTCACCATCTCGGCTCGTGTCTTTATGGTGATTGGATTTGTCTCTTTTATTGTGATGTTTTGCTTCTCGCAACAGCTCGCAAACCTCCTCAATAATCCCCTCGCTAACCTCAGTATCAAGGCGCTCTCTCCTTCGGTTTTGTTTATGAGTGCTATCGCTGCCTATCGAGGTTACTTTCAGGGACATCGTGAGATGGGACCCACTGCAATTTCCCAAATTATCGAGGCATTTTTCAAGCTCTTTTTAGGCTTATTCCTCGCCTTTGCAGTGATTAATATGACCTTCACAACCGATCATCTCACACGATATCGCCCTACCTTTGATTTTTCCGACCTCACCCCTGATGCACTCACCGAGGCCCTCCTCACCACTCAAACCTCTCTCGCTGCAGCTGCTGCCATTTTAGGGGTGACGGTGGGAACCGTGATTGCTGCCCTTTTTCTGGGGATCTGTTACCATAGACGGAGAAAACCACGTCGGAAGGGGGGAGCCCTCTCTCGCTCTTCCACCAAGAAAATTTTGCTCTCCCTCTTTCAAATCGCTATCCCCATCACCATTACCTCCTCCATTTCCAGTATCATCACCTTGATCGATACCGGACTTGTTCAGGGGCAACTGCAATCGGCGCTCGGGATGACACTGGATCAAAGTCGCACCCTCTTCGGGAGCTATACCTCGGCGCTCAACCTCTACAACCTCCCTGCGTCGTTGGTGGGGACCATCACAGTTTCCATCATTCCGGCAGTTTCGGCTGCCTATGCGGCGAAAAACCGTCGTCGAGCTTATGCCATCACGCTATCTGCGTTGCGTATCACCTCCCTCCTTGCTATGCCTATGGGGGTGGGACTCTTTACCCTCGGTACTCCTATCATGGCGCTTATGTACCCTAAGCTAAACAGTGAGGTTTCGGGCCCTCTGCTCTCTACGTTGGGGATTGCCTCTATTTTTGTCTGTCTCACCCTTGTCTGTGTCTCGATTTTGCAGGTTAACGAGTTTTTCTATCTCCCCATCCTCATTAGTGCCCTCGGTGGTGTGGCAAAGGTGATCACAAACTATATCCTCGTCGGCAACCCTGCCATCGGGATTCACGGTGCCCCTATCGGCAGTGTAGTGTGTTTTGTGCTCTGCTTCGGACTATCGGTGACGGTGATTACCCTTGCTCTGCCGAAGCTGCCCAGTTTGCTTCCTATTTTCCTCAAACCTCTACTCGCCTCAGTGATTATGGGGTTATCTGCTTGGGCATTTTATGGTCTTTTTTGCAAGATATTGTTCTCGCTCTCTTTTCAAGAGGAGGTGGGTGGTGCACTTGTCCTCTCCTATTCTGGGGGTGCCATCGCCACCTTGTGTGCCATTGCTTGCGCTGGGATTATTTATTTGGTCCTCATCGTTTTGATTGGTGCTATCACGAAAGAAGATTTGAGCATGATGCCCAAGGGAGAAAAGCTTATGAAATTCTTAAAATAGCTACATTTACAGTTTCTACCCCCCTCTTGCGAAAAAAAAATAATTTTTTTTCAAAAAAAGCTTGCATAATTCTGGGAAATGTGATAAATTTTAATAAGCCGTTTTGGGCGACTACCTTTGCACTTAATAATCTCAGGATTTTAAGTATATATTAAACCGATAAACCGATGTAGTTTATCAACTTTAGGAGGAACACTAATGAATAAGACAGAGCTTATCAATGCCGTAGCAGAGCGCTCTAGCTTCTCGAAAAAGGACGCAGATCTCGCTGTGAGCGCTGTACTTGAAGCTATCACTGCAGCCCTTGTTGCTGAAGAGAAAATCCAAATTGTTGGTTTTGGATCTTTCGAGGTCAAACACCGTGCTGAGCGCATTGGCCGCAACCCAAAAACCAAAGAGGAAATCAAAATCCCTGCCTCTAAGGTTCCTGTTTTCAAAGCAGGTAAAGTGCTCAAAGATGCTGTTGCAGGTAAATAAGTTTTATGCGTTTGGATAAATGGCTAAAAGTATCACGACTGATCAAACGTCGTACGGTTGCCAACGAGGCTTGCGATAATGCTCGCATTGCTGCAAATGGTCGCACCGTCAAAGCTAGCTACGATGTTAAAGTCGGCGATACCCTTACACTCACCTTCGGTGAGCGTACCTTAAGTGTCGAAGTCCTCGTCGTAGCCGAGCACGTCACCAAAGCGGATTCCTCCGCAATGTATCGTGAAATTACAACTTAACCATCCGTCACTCAACCTTCCTTTGGGAGGTTGTTTTTTTATCGATTTTTCGAGATGAGACAAAAAATTCCCTTCCCCGAAGGGAAGGGAAAATCTTATTTTTGAAATCCTGTATCACGGCAATAGGTTTGGGTAAATTCCTTTAATTTGCCCGAGACAAAGGGGTTGAACGCCTCGGCACGCACCCTCCAACTCCAGTTATGATCCCCCATGGTACCAGGGGTATTCATACGGGTATCTCCGCTCAAGCCAAGAACGTCTTGTAGTGGTGCGATGGCTAGGCGAGAGGGGGAGCTCCAAGCCCCAGCAATGACACCCCAGCTAAATCCCTCGTCGTAGCGCAAACGAAGATATCGTGTGGCAAACTGCACCGATTGCTCGTCGCTCTCTTCAAACCACTGTACAAAAGTGGGGGTATCGTGGGTTCCGGAATAAATGACCGAGTCCACTCTGCAGTTATGGGGGAGGTAGGCACTCTCGTGGTTGGTGTCAAAGGCAAATACCATAACATTCATGCCATCAATCCCACAGTTTCGCACAAAGTCGAGTGCGTCGTCATCCAAATCGCCCAAATCCTCTGCCACTAGCTCTAGTTTGGGGGCTGAGTGTTGCAAATGCTCTAAGAAATCCATACCAGGACCTTCCACCCAGTGCCCCTCTTTTGCCGACTTGGCATCGGCTGGAATTTCCCAGTATGTATGGATGGCACGGAAGTGGTCGATGCGTACGCAGTCGTAAATCTCGCCACACCACTCCATGCGTTCTGCCCAGAAATCATAGAGTGCCTCCTTGCTATTTTCCCAGTCGTAGAGTGGATTTCCCCAAAATTGTCCCTCTTCGGTGAAGGCATCGGGGGGAACCCCTGCCACTTTGGTCAGTTTTCCTTCTTTATCTTGGATAAAGAGCTTGGGTTTTGCCCATCTCTCGGCTGATTGAGGGGAGAGGTAGATGGGGATATCCCCCATGATGAGAACCCCTTTTTCATTCGCATAATCCTTGAGATTTTTCCACTGACGGTAAAAAATAGTCTGTAAGAAAACGTGGAATTCCACCGTTTCCTTATCTGGTTTTGCGTCTTTTGGCCATTTTTCATAGGGATATCCATATTTATCTGCTAAAGCAGCGAAGTGGGCATATTCCCCTAGCCATGGAAGGAAAATCTGACTATTTCTGCGCTGATTTAATTTTTGAGAACGTGCAAAGGCGAGTTTGAGCAATGGGATTCTGGTATCGTGCAACCACTGAAAATCCACACGGTCATGACTGTGGTAGCGTGCCGCTTCAAGCTCTTGTGGAGCGAGGAGACCCTCTCCTGCGAGCTCATCTAGGTCAATATAATAGGGCGAGCCTGCAAACGCTGAAGGGGACATATAGGGAGAATTTCCTTCACCAGTGGGCACAAGGGGGAGAATTTGCCAGTATCTTTGCTTTGCTTCGTGTAAAAAATCCACAAAACGTCGTGCTGGTGCCCCCAACGAGCCAATGCCGTACTCACTTGGTAGGGAGGACACTGCGAGTAAAATTCCGCTACTTCTCTGCTTTTTTTTCATGGTGTGATTTCCTTTCATATCCCGATCCACCTCTCGCCGTTGGAGGTGGACAGGGTTCTGTTCAAACGGTCATTGCCTCGGCGACACGAATGCCGTCCACTGCTGCTGACATAATCCCCCCGGCATAGCCTGCCCCCTCGCCACAGGGGAAGACCCCTATCAGGGTGGATTGGAGTTTTTCATTTCTAAGGATACGCACTGGAGAGGAAGATCTGGTTTCAATCCCGGTCAAAACAGCGTCATTACAATCGAATTTCGCTACTTTTCGCCCCAGAATTGGAAGGGACTGGGCAAGTGCCTCGCTCACCCCTTCGGGGAGACAATCGGTGATGCTTCCCCATTTGACCGACGGAGCATAGGTGGGAACCACCTCGCCCACCGTGGTGGATGGTTTGTGTTTGAGAAAATCACCCACTCGTTGGGCCGGTGCAACATATCCACCACCACCCAGCTCGG
>JAWXUK010000104.1:0-6982 GCA_044432785.1 Eubacteriales bacterium
CCAAAATCAAGCAAGGGCGCACCAACAATGGGGTACATCAACTCTCCGTCACCATCCACCAGGGAAAAAACCGTCAGGTTCGCCGTATGTGTGCCATCGCAGGGCTCGAAGTCAAGCGACTCAAACGGATTCGTGAGGGGGCAATCACCCTCGACCGTGACCTCAAACCAGGGGAATGGCGACACCTCACAGACCAAGAAATCCAATCACTACTCAAAGGGTAAAGGTTCATATAATTTGATTTACGACATTATCATCATCGGTGGAGGGGCTGCAGGCATGATGGCAGCCATCTCAGCCACCTCGCAAAATGCCACCATCGCCATCATCGAGCGCAATCCCAAGGTGGGACGAAAAATCTACATAACAGGCAAGGGACGTTGCAACCTCACAAACCACTGCACACAGGAAGAGTTCCTCCAATCCCTAAGATGTAATGGAAAATTCCTTTACAGTGCTAACTCCCATTTCCCTCCCAAAGCCACCATGGACTTTTTCGAGGAATTAGGGGTTCCCCTCAAGGTAGAACGTGGCAACCGAGTCTTCCCACAGTCCGACAAAGCCACCGACATCATCGACTCCCTCCTCCTCGAAATGCGCCGAAAAAACGTGGTGATCAAGGAAGATCGTATCACCGAGATTTCAAAATGCGATCAAAATATTTTCCACATCACAGGGGAGAATCACAACTATCAGTGTAAAGCGCTTATCCTTGCAACAGGTGGCGCCACCTATCCTCGCACAGGTTCCACAGGGGACGGCTACCCCTTAGCGCAATCTCTAGGACATAAAATCACCCCCCTCGTCCCCAGTCTCATCCCCTTCGAGACAGCCGAGGAGTTCTGCAAAGATATGCAAGGTTTGACCCTCAATAACGTCAAATTCACCGTCAAAAACTCCAAAAAGAAGACCATTTTCTCGGAACAGGGGGATCTCCTCTTCACCCATTTCGGGGTATCAGGCCCCCTCGTTCTCTCGGCAAGCACCGTGATGCGACAATGGGAGAAGGAGAACTACACTGCCACCATCGACCTCAAACCAGCCCTCACCGAAGAGGTTCTCGACCTCCGTCTCCTCCGAGAACTCGGAGAAAACCCCAACCGTGACCTCATCAATATCCTTCCAAACCTCGTCCCACGTCTCATGGTCAACGTGATAGCGCAATACGCCGAAATTCCCTTCACACGCAAGGCAAACGAGCTCACCAAGCAGGAACGTCGCAGACTGCTCGAAGCCCTCAAATCGCTAAAAATCACCCTTGCAGCCCCTCGTCCGATGGAGGAGGCAATCATCACAGCAGGAGGGGTGTCCGTTTCCGAAGTCGACCCCAAAACCATGCAGTCTAAAAAGGTGGATTCCCTCTATTTCGCAGGGGAACTCCTCGACCTCGATGCCATCACAGGTGGATATAACCTTCAAATCGCATGGGCGACAGGTCACCTAGCCGGCCTGTCTGCCGTCCAAAAAATCACCCAAGAGAGAGAGGGATCTATATGAGAGCCATTGCATTAGACGGCCCTTCGGGCGCTGGAAAAAGCACCCTAGCACGCAAACTTGCCACCGAGCTCGGCTATCGCTACGTCGATACAGGGGCCATCTACCGTACCGTCGCACTCGGACTCACCCGAGGAAATATCCCCTTTGATACGGTCGAGCTATCCCACCTAGAGTCCCTCAACATCAAGCTAACCTACCACCCCGAAGGTGCTCAAATCATGAAGCTCGGCGAAGCGGATGTCTCGGAAGAAATTCGCAAAAACGAAATCTCCATCCTCACATCACAGGTCGCAGCCATCCCTTGCGTGCGTGATTTTCTCCTCGATGTGCAACGCAACGTCGCAAAGCAATTCGAGGTTGTCATGGATGGACGAGATATCGGCACCGTCGTCCTCCCAGATGCCGAGGTCAAAATCTTCCTCACAGCCACCCCAGAAGAGCGTACACGCCGTCGAGTAAACGAGCTCATCGAGAGGGGACAACCTGCCCAATTCGACACCATTCTCGCCGAGATGCTCGCCCGAGACCACAGCGACACCACACGCACCATCGCCCCCCTCAAACAAGCCGAGGGTGCCATCTTGCTCGACACCACCACCCTAAACTTCGAGCAAAGCTTAGCTGCGCTGCTCCAAATCGTCCAAGAAAGGATGGTGACCCATGAGTAAAGTGCCTAAAATGCCAAATTTTTGGTATTATGTGATTTATTATGTCTCTCGCATCGCCTACATCATCTGCCACCCCAGTAAGGTCATCGGTTTGGAAAACGTCCCCACTGGGGGCGCACTGGTCTGTGGCAACCACACTGGTCTCTCCGACCCTGTGATGGCGTGCCACGCCACCACAAAGCGACATCCACTCCAACCCATGTCCAAAATCGAGGTCACCAATATCCCCATTTTGGGCAAGGTTCTCCTCACTGCAGGGGTCATTCCCGTCGACCGTGATAACCCCGATAGCAAGATCATGCGCCACACCCTCAACTGCTTAAAAGCTGGAAATAAAGTCCTGATTTACCCAGAGGGCACCCGTCGAGCACCAGGGGAGGAGAGCATCAACCCCAAAACAGGGGCAGCCTTCTTCGCCACACGAAGTGGAGTCCCCATCATCCCCATGTATATCCCACGAGAAAAACCCCTCTTCAAGCGCATCCCAGTCTTCATCGGCGAGCCCTATATCCCAGAGTATGCCGGAAAAAAGGCAACCACCGAGGAACTGGAAACCATCTCTTCCGAGATCATGAAACGGATCGACGCTATGCGCATCCCACATGAGGAGTCTCTACGCAAATGAAAGTAGAAATCGCCAAATACGCAGGCTTCTGCTACGGAGTGGAACGAGCCGTAAAACTCGCTCAGCAGACAGCACAAACCCATGATAACCCCGTCATGCTCGGGCCGGTCATCCATAATTCAGACGTCATCCACTGGCTAGAAGAGCAAGGCATGAACATGGTAGACCACCCCGACCAAGTACAAAAGGGACAAACCGTGGTCATCCGATCCCACGGAGAAGGGGAGTCCATCCACACCCAGTTAGAGGCACGAGGGGCAAACATCGTCAATGCCACCTGCCCAAATGTCACTAAAATCCACAACATCGTCACCCAAGGGGAGCGAGAGGGAAAACAGGTTGTCATCGTAGGCACTCCCGACCACCCAGAGGTTTGCGCCATCGTCGGATGGTGCAAAAATGCCGTAGTGGTAGAGGACTGGAAAATATTGGAAAAATATTTAACAATTTGTGAACAAAACCCCCTCAAACCCTTTGTTTTTGTGTCTCAAACCACATCAACGCAAAAAATTTGGAATGATTGTGTAGAAATTGCAAAAAAAGTGTGTACAAACGCTGATTTTTTTGATACAATATGTTGTGCGACATTTCAGCGACAGCGTGAGGCTATCGCCCAAGCGAGAAAATTTGATGCAATGGTGGTCATCGGAGATACCAAAAGTTCCAACACAAAACGACTTGCCGAGCTCTGTAGTGAGCATTGTGCAAACGTTCAGTGGATACAATCAAGCCGTCAACTGTCTCCCCTCGTCAGAGCTGAAACAGTCGGAATAACTGCGGGTGCATCAACACCCCAGTGGATCATTAAGGAGGTCTACAAAAATATGAGCGAGAACATTATGGAGATTGAGGAGTCCTTCGCAGAAATGCTGGAAAAATCAATCAAAACTTTGAATACGGGGGATAAGGTAACTGGAACTGTTATGAGTATAACACAATCTGAAGTTCAGGTTGACCTAGGCACAAAACATGCAGCTTACATTCCCGTATCCGAGTTATCAAGCGACCCATCTGCGAGACCAGAAGACATCGTCACCGTTGGTGAAGAGGTCGAAACCTATGTCGTCCGCGTCAACGATTCCGAGGGTATGATCACCCTCTCGAAACGTCGTCTCGACGCCGTCAAAGGCTGGGAGCTTATCGAAGCTGCCCGTGAAGCCGAAGATGTCCTCGAGGGCATCGTCACCGAAGAGAACAAGGGTGGTGTCGTGGCAACCGTGCTCGGTGTCCGTGTCTTCATCCCTGCATCTCAAACAGGTCTTCCTCGTGAAACACCCATGAGCCAAATCCTCAAGCAAAAGGTATCCCTCGTGATCACCGAGGTCAACCGTGCCAAACGTCGTGTGGTGGGATCCATCAGTCGTGTGGGACGTGCTGCCCGTGCCGAGGCTGCCCAAAAAATCTGGGAAACCATTGCCGAGGGCAATCGCTACGAAGGCGAAGTCAAATCCCTCACCACCTACGGTGCCTTTGTCGACATCGGTGGGGTAGACGGCATGGTCCACATCTCCGAGCTATCTTGGAGCCGTATCAAGCACCCTTCCGAAGTGGTGCAAATCGGTGATAAGGTCAACGTCTTTGTCATCTCTGCCGACAACGAGAAGAAGAAAATCTCTCTCGGCATGAAAGACCGTGCACAAGATCCATGGTCTGTCTTCACAGGCAAATTCCAAATCGGTGATGTCGCCACTGTGCGCATCGTCAAACTCATGACATTCGGCGCATTCGCTGAAATCGTTCCTGGTGTGGACGGACTCATCCACATCTCTCAAATGGCTGACCATCGTGTGGAAAAACCTGCCGATGTAGTGAGCGAAGGGGATACCGTCGACGTTCAAATCACCGACATCGACACAGATCGCAAAAAGGTCTCTCTTTCCATGTGCATCAACAACGAAGATAGCCAAGACTATATCAACGAAACCGAATAGGTTGCATATCTAAAACATAACACCAACAAGGGAATTTCCAAACTATTTTGAAATATTTTCAAAATAAGGAGGAAATTCCCTTGCGTTTTTTCCAAAAGTTTGGTATAATAAGGGTTACAAAGATAATAAAATAAATGGAGGTGTTAAGATGTTCGCTGTTGGAGACAAAATTGTCCATCCGATGCACGGTGCCGGAATCGTCGATAGTGTGGTCGAAAAGAAGATTAGTGGTATCACCCGTGAGTATTACGTCCTAAAACTGCCTGTCAGAGCCATGGATGTCATGATTCCTGTGGATAACTGCCAAGAAATCGGCGTGCGTGCCGTGGTCTCGCAACTGGTCGCTGAAGAGATTTTAGCCGCAATCCCCACCATCGAAGTAGAGCTCGTCCAAAATTGGAACCGTCGCTATCGAGAAAACATGGACAGGCTAAAAAGTGGCAACCTCCTCGAAGTGGCACACGTCCTCAAAAGCCTCACCATCCGTGATGTAGCTCGTGGACTCTCCACGGGCGAGCGCAAAATGCTCCATTCAGCAAAACAAATCTTCATCTCTGAAATTGTCCTCTCTCGCAATATGTCCTACGAAGATATCGAGCAAGAGATCGACACAGCCCTCTCCTAACCCCTCAAACCAGTCAGGGTTCCCCCGAGAACCCTCGCCTTAAGGCAAGACCTCTTACTTTCCATGGTTACGCAGTGTCGAAAACAAGTTCAGACCTAGCTCCACCCTCTCTGAACCCTTCCTCGACATCCACGCCATGCAAAGAACCGAGGTGTTGCCTTAATTTCAATTTCCGGAGGTTCGTATGCTAGAACTCTTAAAAAAACTCATGGGTGCCCCCAAACTTCCACACCCACGTTGCACTGCCATTCTTGTGGCAGCAGGAACAGCAACACGCATGGAAGGGGAGGATAAGGTCCTCCTCCCACTCGGTGGCATTCCTGTCATTGTCCACAGCCTATCTGCCTTCGAGCAATCCCCCGAAATCGATGAAATCATCATTGTCACACGGGAAGACCTCCTCATCGAGGTGAGTAGACTCTGCAAAGAATATTCCCTCACCAAGGTATCAAAAATCCTGGTCGGAGGGGAGGAACGCTCCCACTCGGTGCTCATCGGCATAAACGAGGTCAGCCGTGACACCTCGCTCATCGCCATCCACGACGGGGCTCGCCCCTTCTTAACCCAATCGGTGCTACACGAAACCCTCAAACAGGGGGCACGCACCCACGCTGCCGTCCCAGCCATCCCAATGGTAGACACCGTCAAACAGGCTACCGAAACCACCGTCGAGCTCACCCTCGATCGCTCCACCTTATGGGCAGTGCAAACCCCACAGGTCTTCGATGCCGACCTCATTCGGGGGGCACTCACCCAAGCAGTCACCGACCAAATCCCCATCACAGACGACTGCTCTGCCGTGGAACGGATCGGCTGTCCTGTCACCTTAGTGGCAGGGGACCCACGCAACCGAAAGATCACAACCCCCCTCGATCTCGTCCTCGCAGAGAGCATTTATCAACATTATTCGGAGGATTTCGCATGAGAATCGGTCAAGGTTACGACGTACATCGACTCGTCGAGGGTCGCCCCCTCATCCTCGGAGGGGTAGAGGTCCCCCACACCAAGGGACTGCTCGGACACTCCGACGCAGATGTCCTCACCCACAGTATCATGGATGCCCTCCTCGGTGCAGCAGCCCTCGGCGACATCGGGATACACTTCCCCGATACCGACCCAACATATTAAGGAGCCGACAGCCTCACCCTCCTCGCTCACGTCGGCACTCTGCTAAAGCCCTACAGCATCGGAAACATAGATGCCACCATCATCGCCCAAGCCCCAAAGCTCGCCCCACATATTCCACAAATGAAGCAGAAGATCGCCCAAACCTTAGAAATCTCCCCCGATCAGGTCAACCTGAAAGCCACCACAGAAGAGGGGCTCGGCTTCACAGGAACAGGGGAGGGGATTGCCTCCCAAGCCATTTGTATTCTCTTAAGCAAAGGATAACTCCATGAAAATTTTAGCATTAGAATCCTCTGCCACGGCAAGTTCTGTGGCACTGTGCGAGGATGAAACCTTACTTGCCGAATCCTTTCAAAACACAGGGCTCACCCACAGCAAAACCCTCCTCCCCATGGTCTCAAACCTCCTCGCCACTTGCGAGATCAGCTTAGATGACGTGGATGTCATCGCAGTTGCCGTCGGACCAGGCTCCTTCAGGACTACGCATCGGCATGTCCACTGCCATGGG
>JAWXUK010000105.1:0-6976 GCA_044432785.1 Eubacteriales bacterium
CCTCACCAGATACATATAAAACCTTTGCAAAACGGCATAAATGATCGCAAATTTGCAGCATCAAGGTGGACTTCCCTATTCCAGGGGCACCACCTACAAGGACAAGAGAACCATGGACAGCCCCACCACCTAGCACACGATCAAGCTCCCCCATTCCGGTTTGAAATCGGATTTCATCGGTGGCCTCAACATCCACCATGGCTTTGGGCATGTTGAGTGCCACCCCAAGTCCAGTGACTGCAGGGGCTCTCCCCTTTCCAGGCACGACAGGGCTCTCTTTTGGTTGTTCGACAAGGGTGTTCCAAGCACCACAAGAGGGGCACTTCCCGTGCCATTTCGGGGTCTCGTTGCCACAATCGCTGCAAAAAAACACCGTTTTACTCTTCATCGCTCACCAAATCATCATCAGCAGGGACTTCTTGAAGAATCTCTCCACTTTTGACAAGCTCTTCGATTTTCGCAATATTGACCTCTTTGAGCAGCGCAATGGTGTTGATTTCCCCTTCAACCAGTTCAAACTCAAATAGCATCGAAGCCCCAGACATATGTGTGAGCAGCTCACTCCACGAGACCGTTTTCTCTGCTCCTCTGTCCAGAATGATGTAAGTGGTATCAGCGCTCACAAAGATTCTGCGCCAAGCAATCTGTGGATTCGAGAGGTAATACCCCTTGTTAAAGTCCTTTTCCTCCAAGAAAAGTTCAGCCACACGCACTGCATCTTGTTCTAGAATAATTTCAATGCTATCGAGGAGAAGCTCGTCCGAGGAATCTCCATCATGCGAGAAATAACCATACAGCCCCATTTCAAAGACAGTAGGCACCTCGCTCTCCCCAAAATCAAACTCCTCTTCCTCTTGCATGGGTCGAATGACAAGGAAATACACTGCAGCACCGGCAGCTGCAGCCAAAATCAGCAGAAGTACAACCAAAATGAGGATGCGTTTCCCCATTCCAGACTTCACTTCTTCTTCCTCCTCAGGGGCTTCCCCCTTGCCTTTTTTGCCCTTTTTTTTCTCTTTTTTCGGTGCCTTCTCTTTTTTCGGGGCTTTTTCTTTTTTGGGTTTCTTTTCTTTCTTTTCCTTTGGCTCTTTTTCTTTCTTGGGTTTCTTTTCTTTCTTTTCCTTAGGCTCTTTTTTCGCCATAACCTTTCACATCCTTCATCAGTGATCTATTTTGACACGATGGAACACTTTTTTGCCTTTTTTAATCAAAACACCGTCTCCCTCGAGCTGTTCTTTGGTGAATTCAAGGGTATTATCGGTAATTTTTTCTTCATTGATGGAAATCCCACCCTGATCCACAAGACGTCTCCCCTCTTTGCGTGAGGGAGCCAGTTTCGCTGCTATCAGCACATCTAATAGCGAGATACTCTCCCCTTCCACCTGCTCTGGGCTCAAAACCGTGGTGGGCATATTGGATAAATCTCCAGATTGGGAGAAGAGTCCTTTTGCTGTTTCTTCGGCCTTGGTGGCCTCGTCACTTCCGTGGATTAAGGTGGTGAGTTCACGTGCCAAAATCTCTTTCGCCGTGTTGAGCTCCGATCCTTGCCACCCCTCCATTTTACGAACCTCATCCATGGGTAGGAAGGTCAACATCTTAATACACTTGAGCACATCAGCATCTGCAATATTGCGCCAATACTGATAAAATTCATAAGGAGATGTCTTGTTAGGATCGAGCCAAACCGCACCTTTTTGGGTTTTTCCCATCTTTTGCCCCTCAGAATTGAGCAAAAGTGTGATGGTCATGGCATGGGCATCCTCCCCCAACTTTTTACGAATCAGCTCGGTACCACCAAGCATATTCGACCACTGATCATCCCCACCAAACTGCATATTGCACCCATATTTTTGAAAGAGCATATAGAAGTCGTAGGACTGCATAATCATATAGTTAAATTCAAAGAACGAGAGTCCCTTCTCCATCCGTTGCTTATAACAATCGGCACGAAGCATGGTATTGACCGAGAAACAGCCACCCACCTCACGCAATAATTCAATATAGTTGAGTTGCAACAGCCAGTCAGCATTGTTGACCATCATGGCTTTTCCATCACCAAATTCGATGAATCGTTCCATTTGCGTCTTAAAACAGTCGCAGTTATGTTGAATGATTTCAGGTGTCATCATAACACGCATATCGGTGCGTCCAGATGGGTCACCGATCATCCCGGTCCCTCCACCAAGTAGAGCAATCGGACGATTTCCGGCCATTTGCAGACGTTTCATCAAACAAAGCGCCATAAAATGCCCCACATGAAGGGAGTCAGCCGTAGGGTCAAAACCAATGTAAAACACTGCTTTTCCAGTGTTAATCATGGTGGAAATTTCTTCTTCATTTGTCACCTGAGCAATCAGGCCACGTTCTTTCAATTCTTGAAATGGTGTCATAATTCGAAGTCCTCTTTCGTCATTTTTCGCCCACAAAGCAGCAAGCGAAACACTTTACCACTCTATTATACCAGACTCTTTCCATCCTGTCAAATGCTCTTTTGACTCAAAATATCAAGAACCAATTGATAGTCATCGCCATGCTCACGATCTAAAGGAAAGCCATCCGAATGTCCTTCCAACAGACCCTCGATTTTCCCTTGACACAGAGCGAAAAGTTCGGTTCGTTCCTCTGGATTTTCGGTGTGTTTCATCAAACATCGAAAAAGACAATTCAGTCCATCAATCGAACCGATTTCAGCCGATTTACGATACCAATGCACGGCTTTTTCCAGATTTCGCTCCACCCCAATCCCTTCTTCGAGGCAGCTTGCAACATGAATTTGACAGGAAACCACATCCAGTTTCGCCCCAACCTGCCACCAAGCAAAAGCCTTCTCAGGCGAGGCCTCGGTTGCAACCCCTGTCATAAAGCACTGTCCAATTTGCTCGAGTGCTTCCGCTTGACCAAACTGCACTGCAAGGAAAAAAAGTTTGAATCCTTGCGAGGTATCCTTGTCAAGTCCTATCCCTTGCATATAGCACTGTGCCAAGGCATAGGTCGCCTCAGGATGTTTGTTGATCGAGGCCTTTGTGTACCACGAAACTGCAGACTTCACGTCCTGTTCCAACCATTGTCCCGTCTGACAAAATTGCCCAAGCGAGTATTGCGATTCATTATATCCAGCCATCGCAGCCTTCAAATACCATTTGATTGCAAGTTCCGGACTGATCGGACACCCCACCCCGTACTCATAACAGTGAGCAAGGTTGTGTTGCGCTTGAATATCCCCTTGCAGGGCAGCCATACGTCGCCATTCCAGTGCTTTCTTCAGATCTTTCTCCACACCGATCCCTTCGGTATAGCAACGTGCCATCAAAATCTGACCTCGAATAAATCCCTGATCTGCGGCTTCGAAGTAATATTCCACTGCCTTTTCTTTGTCTTTGCCAACCCCGTCTCCCTTTTCATAGCAGACACCAAGAGAGCAGAGCGCAGGACTGTGACCCATTTCAATTGCTTGATTGTAAAGCCAAACTGCTTGTCGCTTATCCATCTTCACACCCACGCCATCTTCCATACACCAAGCAAGATTCGAGGTGCCCCATCCACTCCCAAGAGCAGCCGAACGTCGAAAACAGGCGATCACTTTGTCATCGTTATCCCCTGCTTGATCGTGCCAATAAATCCCAAGCGAGCACCAATCATCTCCGTCTAAATCCTTCTCATAGATCCGAAAAAGGATGGAACCACAGGACTGACAATGTAAAACACTTGTCACTGATTCCACCACTTTATGACATTTCTGATTCGTACAACGATAATACATATGGATACCTCATTTGTTCTAAGCTCCCCTATTTCAGCGAAACAGGGTTAAGTTTGTTGCGTAGGGGCAAGTTCTTGCACCACACCACTCGCAATTGCGAGTGCAATCTTCAACTGATATTCAGGGGTTTCCAGCTTTTTTGCTTCCACTCGATTGCTCAAAAACCCACATTCAATCAAAAGTCCACCACATTCAATGTGATTCATAATGTAAATCTCATCCGAGACAAGCTTGCTCTCTCGATGATTCTCAGGATCCAGTCCCAGACGCAATGTCTCCTGCATATCCATCCCAAATTCTTCACTTTGCGCCGTATAAAAGACCTGCGCACCATAATATTTCTCTTGCGAATAAGAATTTTGATGGATACTGATAAAAAGAGGATTCTCCACCCCGTTGATGATCTCCACACGATGCTCCAGATCCGATTGTTTGCGAGCACGCACCGTATCGTAATCCATATCGCTCAGATCCACATCATCTTGCCGAAGCATCAAGGTTTCCACCCCATACAGCGCCAAAACCTGCTCTAATTTAAGTGAAATTTCCAAATTGATAACACTTTCCTTCTCACCCGTGAGCGACAGCGCACCGCCATCCTCGCCACCATGCCCAGCATCAATGACCACAACAGGCGCACTCTCCCCCCCGAGTGTCAGCAGACTTCCACTGCGTAGCAGGGCGCACAGCCCCCAAATCACCACCAGAAACAGCGAAAAAAAGGTTCCGACCAAAGCAATTTTCTTCAACATAACTCACCTCACCTTATTGTATGGGGGAGTCATTTTGCTTATGCAGAATATAGTTCAAATCTATTATACCTCACATCGAGAAAAAAATCAAACCTAATTTTCGTACAATTCAAGGGAAATCCACCCATTCCCCTCTCTCAAATCCGCTCTGATAAAATCAGACTCGCCAAGGTTTGTCCCATTTCAGTGGCATTTCTCCCCCTAACACATAAGATATTTTGTGAGAACAAGACCAAGGCTCACGCAAACCATTTTATTTCAAGGAGGTTTTTTCTTTGTCTAACTGTCTAACCAACTGTACCGACCCAGAGGTCGATTGCACCAAACTCGAAGGGGTACTCCCCTCTTGCGCAGGTCTCGCAGTCCCCTACGTCGCCTTCCAGCAAGAAAACCCAGAAAAATACACCCAACGTGAGGCACTCTCCAACGGAACCCTCTATCCAGCCCTCAACCTACCCTTCCATCTTCAGGTGGCAGGTGGAACCCTCGCACAAACCCCACTGGTCGAGCTCCAAGCCCTCTGTTTCGTGATCACCGAGCTAGGTCACTACCTCGACACCCACCAAGACGATGCCGAAGCCTTCGAACTCTTCAAGGAGTATGTGGCACTCGAAGCCACTGCACGCACCGAATACGAAGCAACCTACGGACCCCTTACCCGTCCAGCCACAGCCTCCAAGAGCACTTATTGTTGGCTCAACAGCCCATGGCCTTGGAATTACGACGAAAATGAGGTGACCTAATATGTTTGTCTACGAAAAAAAGTTGCAATACCCCGTCAAAATCGCCACCCCCAACCCTAAACTCGCCTCTTTCATCATCAGTCAATACGGTGGACCCGACGGTGAAATCGGTGCCTCTATGCGCTACCTCTCTCAGCGCTACGCAAACCCCTTCAACGTCGCAAAAGGTCTCTTAACCGACGTCGGCACCGAAGAGCTCGGAC
Organism: Eubacteriales bacterium; assembly: GCA_044432785.1. Taxonomy (GTDB): domain Bacteria; phylum Bacillota; class Clostridia; order Oscillospirales; family Oscillospiraceae; genus JAWXUK01. Next base: position 5,459 of record JAWXUK010000105.1, read on the forward strand.
ACATGGAAATGGTAGCCACCATCGTCCACCAGCTCACACGCAACCTCACCGAAAAAGAGATCATGGAAAGTGGTTTCGCCCCCTACTTCATCGACCACACCACAGGTGTCTATCCAGCAGCAGCTGCAGGCGCACCATATACTGCCGCCTATATCCAATCCACAGGTGACGTCATCGCCGATCTCACCGAGGATCTCGCAGCCGAGCAAAAGGCACGTCTCACCTACGACAACATCCTTCGCTTCTGCGACGACCCCGATGTCGCCGACGTCATTCGATTCCTCCGTCAACGTGAAGTGGTACACTTCCAACGTTTCGGCGAATGTATTCGTAAGTGCACCGAAGAAATGGATCAAAAGAACGTCTATTTCTACAACCCAGCCTTCGACTCCAAAAAAGTTCTCCCTGAAGACACCACCCCAGAGGTCACCCCACCAACTACCGACGACGAAGCCGTCCCCCCACTCCTCGAAAACCCCGATGCCGAACCACCAGCAGCCGACCTTCTCAATCGCTACGCACCCCCCATGTTCGGCTAAACCTCATTACAACACGGACCACAAGACCGTTTTATATAACAAGGGTTGGAGCACCATTTTCGGTGTCCCAACCCTTTTTTCATGTGGTAAAATTCCCTTTTATAACGAAAAAATCCCTCCCCAAAGGGAGGGATAAGAAATTACGAGCTCTGCTCCTCATCTCTAGTTTTCATTTTTCTCGCAAAATAGACTGCAGGGGTATCAAGCAAACTTGTCACAACGTAGATCAGATAGCTCGAGCATAGAATGGAAATCAAGGTTCCCATATCAAATACCCCGTAAAACGCACCAAAGGTGAACAAAATTGCATTGAGCAACTGGGAACACAGGGTGGAACCGTTATTCCGAATCCAAAGTCCCTTAGAACTATCCCCAAATTTCTTCTCGGTTTTCTCCCAGATAAAGTGGTAAAACCACACATCAAAGAGTTGCGCAATGGCATAAACGGCAAGTCCTACAAAGAGGAGACGAGGGGTGTTGGAAAAAATATCAAATAATTCAGGTTGCGCCCAATCGTTTTCGCTCGGTTGATACAAAAACCACGATTGCGACACCATCATAAAGCAGAAACTCGCAAAAACGCCAATTCCCACCGACTTTCTCGCTGCATTCTTCCCAAAACACTCGGATAAAATATCACTCGCCAAAAAGGTGGATGCAAACAAAATATTCCCAAGAGACTGCTCCATCCCAAATCCATCCACCACCACCATAACCTCAATATTAGCCGTGATCGTAGCAAATGCAGTCCACGCATACAGTCCACTTCTCCCAAACAGGTAAAAGGCAATCAGCACTGCAGCGTAAGTCCCAAGCATGGACAGTATTAAAATAATCTCGTTAGGCATCTCTATAATCTCCCATTATAACGGTGGAATGGAATTTAACTCTCATAGATAAACTTGCATCCCTTAAACATCATATAACAATCTAATTTTCCGACGGTCTCGTAAGGTGCGTGCATAGACAGCACAGGCAC
>JAWXUK010000106.1:0-6946 GCA_044432785.1 Eubacteriales bacterium
GGTCTGTGCTGTTCCCTAAAAATCAAGGAAAGGGAATTTGGCTTGGAGAACTTGAGTGTTTTTGGGGCGAAGGAATGACAGCCTTTGTGTTGGGGTTATACATTTTCGCCCCGAAACTTAGATTTTTGGGCGATTTTATTATGGTTTTTTGCACTTTTTTGGGAAGTTTTCGGATTTGGTAGAACTTTGGTAGAACAATTAAGGAAAATTTGACTTTTGGGGTTTGGGATTGTGTTTTGGGGTGATCGGTGTATAATAGATTTACCACATAAATGGAAAGGAAGAAAATATAATGAACACAGAAAATTACTTTGTACTTGATTGCGAGGAGACAGAAATACCCCCTATTAATTCTGACGAATTGGAAATTATTGAAACACACCTGAAAGTCACCAGAGAAATTCAAAATGCCTACCACCTGCTCCAGATGTTTTATTATAACGTCAAAGTGTTTTTAACAAATTTTGATGTTCAAGCATCCAGCATTTATAGCAAAAGTGAACATTGCCCTGAAGATGTAAATATTTTTCATGGTGTTAACGCACAAGTAGTAAACTGCATTAGTTCGGCTCATACTTTAATTGAAGTGATAGAAAAACAGTCTGTGATAAAGAATGTGATGGAACCAGTAAGAGTCAGTAAATATGACACAAATTTTCATTATAGGTTTTTAATTAGGCTGCGTGATTTTTGTCAGCATGGTCAGATACCGTTAAGTAGTCACAATGGTAGGTTTGTCTTTGACTTAGAAAGAATTGCGAATATTTCTGATTTTAGACTTAATGCAACAATTAAAAGAGAACTTGTATTAATTAGAGATGATATTCTAAACAAATATAAAGATTTTCCTTATATTTCAGCAACCTTGACACTTTCGGGATTTACGACTCAAATTTTCGAAGTATTTCATCGCTACTTACTAGAAATAAAGAAAAGCCTCGATGAAAGTAAATGTGATTTAGAAGACTTGCTATCAAGACGACCTGAACTAGTACAGATTCATCCTGATTTTACACAGCCTATGATTTTCTATTTGGATAACAAAGGTGAAACTCATGGTTTTGCAAATGAAGATTCACATAAAATGCTTACAAACTACCTAACCGAAGTAACGGAACAACTAGAAATTGAAACGAAGAGTTTTGAGTATCTGAAAGGTTCTTTTTCTTTTGAGAAATAATTTAGGTGGCTTACAACAAATAAAACCCACAGAATTTCTTCCGTGGGTTCTGCTGAGGAGATTTACAATTTTCTAGCTTCCCTCCCCCCACAAACTCTCCATCATCTCCTCATGCCCATGATCAAGTAAGTGAGTGTAAATCTTGCTGGTAGTTGCGGTATTGCTATGCCCCAGTGCCTTTCCGATGTTATAAAGTTGCTGACCGCTGTCATTGGCGATGGTGGCAAAGCTGTGCCTTAGTCCATGCAAAGTGATGTAGGGAAGTTGGTTGTCCTCAATGAATTTTTTGAAGAGGTCGCTGGCGTAGTTAGGTCGCATGGGCGAGCCGTCCTCCCACACTATCACCAGTCCTTGGTCATCGTAATCGCAACCGAAAACTTCTTTGTATTGCTCTTGTTTGATGCGTTCCTCCTCCAAAAGTTTTAGGATTTTATCTGGGATATGGAGTTTCCGTCGTGAACTTTGTGTCTTGGGTGCCTTCTTCACCATCGCATTTCCTGCTTGGGTTCGCACCTTTCGTATCTCTAACTTTTTCTCAGAAAAATCAATGCAATCCCACGTCAAACCAAGAATTTCTTCACGTCTTAGACCTAACATCCCAGCCAGATGGATGAGCAACTCGATTCTGTCACCTTTGCTCAACTCCAACAGTTTTGTGAACTGTTCCCGATTGTAGTAGGCAATCTCTGGTGCTTTGAATTTTGGGACTTCCACCTTGTCCACTGGATTTTTCACAAGGATTTCTTGCTTGACCGCAAATTTCAACGTAGAATTTAAGAGGTCATGATGTTTTCGCACTGTGTTTGTGGAGAGATTCTTCTCGGTCACCAAGCCGGCATAGTATTTTTGAATTTGCGAGGGGCTTAATTTTTGTAGCAACACCTCCCCTATCGATTCTTTGATGTGCTTCACGATATTTCGGTAGGCATAAATTGTGGTTTCCTCTCGATTGACCTCGATGACCGTTTTCATCCAACGGTCTAACCATTCCTCTAGTGTCAGATCCTGTGGCAACACAGTTTTCCCTTCGTTGTAATCAGCTTCGTGTCTTGTGAGAGCCTTTTTCGCATCTTTTTTATTGGGAAAGGTCTTGTTCTTTTTGATTCGCTTGCCAGTCACAGGGTCTACCCCATAATACAGGCTGACATAATATTTCCCTCGCTGATCATCATAATACAGATTTCTGTCAATTTTTATTCTCGCCATATCATACTTCCTTTCAGGAAGGGAGGACTTTCGTCCCCCCTATTTTTCGTTCTAAGCTTCGCAGACATCATAGCCCATGAACTCGTTAAGTGCCGAGATGGGGATGCGAACCAGTCTGCCGATGTGTACGCAAGGGAGTTGCTCTTTTTTGATGAGATTGTAGACCGATCCTGTGCTGACGCACATCGCATCGGCTGCCTCCTTGACCGTGACCACTTTTCGATGAACCAGTTTCTCGCCATTTGCTCTTTTATTTTCTACCATATTATTTCTCCTTTTTTGTTTTTTCATGTCGCTCTCTTCACGACACATCATACTCTATCTTTCCTATAAAGTCTAGTGTTTTTTGCATTTCTACATCGATTGTGTCAACCCCTTTTCTCGCATCTCCTTCAGACGTTTCTTGTCGATGTGGTGTGGGATGGTGGTGCAGTCTTGCACTGCTTCTTCGTAGGGTTGCTCGCCTAAAGACTCAACAGCTTTTCCAAGTTGTACCACGTCGCCCAACAACAAAATGTCATGCTCGCAAGTAGGATCATCACTCCGATGTCGATCTCTGGGAGTGGAACTTTTGGGAGCGAAAACCTGCTCTCTTTCTTCCTCCCAGCCTGTTCTTGCAAGAATTGAATCCGTTTTAGTTTGTGATTCACTTCCTCGATTTCCTTGCTTGTGGCTGTTTGGTGGCACAGTATTTTCAGGTTGTGGAGTTCCGATTCCACCATCTCTAGCTTGTCGCAAATCTCTTTCTGGTTCGTGAAAATCTGTTCCAAGTGGTCGAGTGTCAGTGTCCACGGTGGCTCGCTCGGCGGTATCGTTGACTCTGATTGGTTGAGTTTCTTGAGTTCTGCGAGCGATAATCTGCTCTCGGATTCTAAATTCAAGTTCCATCATCTCCTTCGTATATTTTAGATCGTGTAGCTTGTTGCACCGACACTTTCGCCCCTCTGGAGTGGTGTAGGTGATGTGCTTTCTTGACTGTTCCCAACGGATACGGTATCCCTTGTCCGTCATCAGTTTGAGAAACTGTTTCTTGCTTTTGGAGTGCGCCATGCACCCGTCGATGGTGTTCATCAGTTGGAACTTCCAACTCTCACCACGCACAGCGGTGTGGTACTCTTTGCCTGTGATTGGTTCGGTTTTCTGTTTGGGATGGCAGACACTTAAACCAAACTCTTTGCAGAGTTCATCCGAGTAGGTACGCACTTTTTTGATGTCCTCACCATTTTGATGTAGCTTCTTTCCTGTTTCAAAGCTGACCGAGTTAAGGATGAAGTGTGAATGGATGTGGTCACGGTCAACGTGGGTTGCAACCAACACTTCGTAGTCTTTGTAGAACGCTGCGAGACGAAGTGCAACCTCGTGTGCCACCTCTGGGGTGATGTTTTCGTAGGGCGAGAAGGACTGCACGAAGTGGTAAAACTGTCGACCGCTCTCTTTTTCGTAGAGTTTTTTGGTCATCAGAAAATCTGCGTAGGCGGTGTCACTCATGCAGTTAAATCCTGACACTAGCTTCGTGCCATCGTGACCGACTTTAGCATCTTGGGTGACGTAGTCGAGTGCTTTTTTCAGTTTGGTTTTGCTCTGGGATTTGTAGTTGATGAAGTTTACAGTCGCCATCTCATCCCTCCTTTGCTTTTAGAATTTGGGAAATCTGCTCGTTGATTTTTTGGAACTCCTCCAGCGTTTCTTGGAGATTGACGGCTGAGATTTTCCCTTCGTGACACAAACGAACGAGCTGATTTAGGTTGTTGCCCATCGCTTTTTGTTGTCGCACCACATCTTCCAGACCATCCACCCTGATGATTTTCTTTCCAAGACACACGTCTGTGACGTAATCGGTGAAGGTTTTTCCAGAACGGTCAACCTGCTTTTTGATGTTGGTAAGGTCTTTTTCAGAGATTCGGATGCTCATTTTTTTGTTTTTCATAAGTAGTTCCTCACTTTCATTTTGAGATGTTTAGATTGGTTTCGGTGATGGAAAGGGGTGCGGGTTCTCCCGCCCTGCAAGTGCTAGGCGACTAGCCAAGTGCGATGCTGGCAATTCTCTAAAATCACCTCAATTTACCTTGATTTTAGGTGGTGGAATTATGGGACGTTCAGATGGTGGCAGAGAAGTAAAATTGACTCTACTTGCCCTCAAATTCGCTCGACGTGGGGTCTTGGTGTAGGGGTTAGGGTTGTTGGGTTTTAGCAGAGAGAGAGGGCAACGTTAGGGGTTTTTCGTTTTTTCAACTTCGCAAGGACGCAAGGTCGCAAACCACTTAAGAGGTTGCGTTCTTGGTTGTCGCTCTTGCTCAACTTCGCAACATTTCGCTCGCAAGGTCGCAATCTTTTTAGAGAGTTGCGTCCTTACGTCCTTGCGTTCTTGGACTCAGTTACCAGAGGGAAGCAACCTTTGTTTCGGTGGTCGGCGCTCATCATTCGACTCTATATCTATAACTTCACACAAATAAGAGTACCAGATGTTGTTGGTTCGGAAGGCTTGGACACCTAAATTTCGTTTCGCCGTGTCTAAGGTGCGAGAGGAAATTCCCATCTTTTTGGCGCACTCTTTGAGGTCAGTTGAGGGGACTGGACCGTCAGCGAGCACCTCTTTGATCATGGTTTCAGCCTTGGAGCATTTGGTTTCGGTTCCTCCACTTCCACGCAAAATGTCGTTGACGGTTGCGTCACAGTAGCCGTGCCACCTCACCGATTGGTCTGCAAGAATTTCAAAGACGATGGTGCTTCCTTCCTTTGCTAAACTGTTTTTGTCTTGCCCCACCAAGCGAAGATTTTGATTCTCGTTGCTCCGACCAACGATCAAAACCGAGCGTGCCGAGGCTTGAAAATCGATGCTCCCCAGACCTCGATAGGTGGATTTGGAACTCCCCTTGTTCATGTGACCGATGAGGACGAAGGCACATCCTGTTCGCTCGGCGAGGTGTGCCACTCGCTTCATCAGAGGTCGGATTTCGTTTGCTCGGTGCATATCCACTCCCCCACCGAGGTAGGCTTGGATGGGATCGAGGACGATCAGCTTTGCACCAGTTTCGAGGATAGCTTGCTCTAATCGGTCATCTGCGAGGGAGAGATCGGTGTCGCTCTCGTCGATCACGAGGACTCGATTGCAGTCTGCGTTTGCGGAGATCAGGCGAGGTTTGATGGTGTCACCTAGACCGTCCTCGGCGGTTTGGTAGATGACGTTGATGGGTGGGTGGCGCTCGCTCTCTTCGGGGAGAGGGTCGCCCCTTGTGAGCAGAGCGATCAGTGCGAGGACGAATGTGGTCTTGCCTTCGCCGGGATCGCCTTGGATGATGGTGAGTTTGCCGTAGGGGATGTACGGATGCCAGAGCCAGTTGACCTGCTCGACAGGGACGTCCCCCATGTTGATGATTGTAAGATTTTGATTCATTTTTTCTCCTTTTCTTAAAATTTGCTTTTCTTGTTTAGAGGTGTTTTTAGTTCTGGCAATCCATCTCTTTTCAAAACCCCCTATAACTATACCCACACAAATCGGGATAATTTGAAGTCTAGTTTTGAAAAAAAATTTCTTTTTTTGTAGCATCACAAAAAATAAATCTAAAAAAGAGGATTTCACCTGATTTGCCCCTCTATTTATTAAAGGCGAAAATCGTGGTGGGTGCGGTTGTTACTTTGTCATGGCGGTGCTCTCCTTTCTAAAATACCCCTTACTCTGTAGCCAGCGAGAAAGCGATTTTTATCGGCTGTTTTGGCACTTTCTCTCTTTTGACGGAAATTTTTTCATAGGCACGATGTTTTTGGTGAAAACGACGGACAGATGTGTGCGTAACTAGGATTCATTTTAGTGGATTGATGAACCATGTTGAAGTTTCCCCCTCATAAACTTAGGACAGAAGTTTGGGTTTCGTACCCCCTCAATCTCATAAAAATGGAACTTTCAGCATTTTACCTAAAATCACATCGAAGTTTTTGTATCAAATGACCAATAGGTGTTACTATCTTAAAATCCCCCTCATGTATAAGGGCGAAAAATCAAGGGGTTGTACCAAATTATTTTGCTCTTGAAGGGAAAGTTCAGCGTTTCGACTAAAATGGAGGCGAGTTTTTAGCTAAAATAACGAACAGAGTTGCTTTTGAAAAATACCCCTCATGTATAAAAGGATAGATTTTCGAGGGTTGCACCATTTTATTTGCTCTCGAAGAAAAAATTCAGCGTTTCGACTAAAATGGAGGCGAGTTTTTAGCTAAAATAACGAACAGAGTTGCTTTTGAAAAATACCCCTCATGTATTAAAGGATAGATTTTTAGAGGTTGAGCGGATTTTATTTGATTTCGACCATGTTTTCAGCATTTCGCCTAAAATGACACACAGATTTTTGGTGAAAATGCAAAAAGACACACCAACATTTCTGTTGATGTGTCTTAGATTACGTCTATTTTGATGTACGTTAAGTGGTTTCCTTCTCGAAAATTTCAAGCATCAGCTTTGCTCCGATCCGAAATCCTAGCTCGAATTGTTCATCGCTCGTTGCCACTTCCATGTCGCCCCATTGGTCTAAAAGTTTATCGAGGAGGACGTTTCCCTCGTGATTGAGG
>JAWXUK010000107.1:0-6896 GCA_044432785.1 Eubacteriales bacterium
AGCATTTCAGGGTCATCAAAAGGGCGCCCCCTTGACCATAGCGCAAAAAGAGGCATGCGCAGAACAAACAGAAGAGCCCTTGCGTGGGCTAAACTCCATTTTCAATTTACTCCGAGAGCGCACCGAATACCGACTGGACCCAGAGCGCAACCCAGTGGAAAAAATCGCAAAAGAGGTCATGGCTGCAACCGTGCAAAACGAACTGCAACTGCGCAAGCAACAAGCTCCAAATCAGCCCGTAAGCTCGTTATTTCCAGCCACACAGGTACAGACTTACGCAAAGCAGGTCTTGCAGTCGCACAGGGAAGGACTGATGGAGATCGCACTCACGAAAACCCAGTGCGACAGACTATCAAAGCTATTGCGCACCAACGAATTTCGAGATAAAATCCAAACCTTTGCCAAACAGGGGATACAATATGACCCAGCCAAACCATCAGGAAAGGAATGCCAAGCATCCATTGATGGGTGCCTCTTCTTTTCACGAGATTATTTAGTGACATTTGCCCTAAGAAATAACCTTAGAAATAGGACAGATCAAATCTCTATCGTGGTAAAACCACTCACCCACGAAGCACAACCCCACCCCCATGCACACCCACATTACGCATCATCCCACCACAAGCATTAGGGATCTTGGCGCAGCATAATAGATGGATCCCGTCTGTGGTGGCTCGATTGCACGAGTGGACACTTTTTTGCATGAATGGACAGCAAAACCACTTGCAATTTCATTTCAATTGATTTATAATCATAGGTAGAGACAGGGCAAAGTAAGCTCTCATCAAGAACAAACATTATTGGAGGATATAGATATGGCAATGGCTAAAACAGGTCCCTTCGCACAATGGATGCAGGACTTTCGGGATACCAGAAATTATTACAAACAAGAAAAAGAACAAAGCCTAAAACTTGCAAAATATCAACAAGAGATCGAAAAAATCAAGGAAAAATACGGGGATACCTTGGAAGGACAGGAGCAAATGCTAAACTATCGTAACAATAATTGCGAGGCTGCATCTGCCGGAGTGCCAAACGCACTGCCCAAGAAAAACGAGAGTTTTTGGGCTAGAATGTTCTTCAAAAAAACCTCCCCAGCAGAAGTGGCAGCCTACACAGAAACAAAGACACTCTTCTCCACCCGTGGAGACGAAGTTGAGAAGAGAAAGCAAGAACTAAACACAGTGAAAGAGAAAATTTCGGCAGCCAAACAGCAAAAGAAAGCAGATCAAATGGCAGAGGTCAAGAACGATCCAGTCAAGCTAGATTCGGTGAAAAAAGCATTGTCAGGGATTCAAGAGATGCGTCAATCCGAAGAGAAAAGCAAACAGGATTTCGACCTCGCCATGCAAGAAAAACAAAAGAGCGCACAGCACCCCCTAGATGCCAGATTGGGTAAAATGGGTCCTGCTTTGATGGGTCTCTGCGCCGACGAAGCCGAAAAAACCAAAATGGCAAACGCCCTATCTGCCCTCTCGGACGAAATCGGAGATGCTAGAAAATCAAGAAATATCAGCAAAAAGGTCTTTAACGAGTCGGTCAAGCACATCACCGACAAGCTAACCCCTCTCGTCGAGCGCATCAATGCCATCGACCTCACCCAAATTGATAACAAAAATCTCGACTGGTACACCCCAGAGGTGGCAAAGTCCATTCAACAGTTCAATGCCGTGGCACCTGCCATGCGTGAACTCAGCGAACGAGGATTCTGCACCAATTTTGCAGATAACTTCAACCTACATGGCTTGGAAGAGCAATCCCGTGGGTCCATTCTAAAATCGGCTGGATATCTTGCCCAAGAAACCACGGTATCGGTGTTGGCTGATAGCATTGATGCCCCTACATTGGTCTCGATTGTTCCTCTGGAAAATAAAGCAACCGTCAAAGCCAATTTAGAGAAAAGACCCGATATGATCGAAAAATCAAAGAAAAGTTACATTGATAGACTATCAAGCGATGCCAAAAAATCGATGAATGACGTGGTTGCGACAAACGGAAAAGAGATGATTGAGGTCGCAGCTCGTGAAGCCGTAGCCGTGACCGAGCACGCAAGCCCAGCCGAGAAAGAAAAATTCAAAGAGGCATTCTCGGCAAAATTATCCGGAAATCAAAATGCTCGTGTGTTAAAAGAGAATTTTAACGATCAATTTGCGCCACCTTCCAACCAATTTGTCCGACCAGAGGGGACAAAAGCTCCTGAAAAATCCGAAAAAACCAAAAGTGGCCCTCAACATGGTTGATGGGGGAGTGCCGATACCTCAAAAGTCAAAACCGTTACAGTCATTCTGTAGCGGTTTTTTTCTGGAAACACCCACCAAAAGTTGCGAGGAAAGCCACCTCGCACTATGCCACCTTTCCACTCGATTTTTAGAAGATCATGTAAAATTTGTGCGATAGGATAGGGAGTGTTAATTGAAAAACAGACCAAAGTTAACCAAAAAATGCAAAGTTACTGGAAAATTATGCCATATCAAACATCTTTTGACAAAATAACAAAAAAATAATTTTTTCGCATTTAGAACTAGACAAACCACATATAAATATGCTATAATGTATCGATAGGTTATGAAGATGATAGGGGAGTTCGCCTTTTCTGCATCGTGATAACGGTATTATTTAAGGTAGCATCTATTTTGTAGGAATGAGGTATCCCATGAAAATGAAACGTAAAGAGGACATAGTTTGGATAGCAGTTGGGTTCTTAGCTCTTGTCTTCGTCGGTTTGTCCTTTTTCATCAATGATCAAATGGACATCCAAAACCAAATCTCGAACGATCTCTCCGAGGTGGAATACCTCAGTTCGAGCACCCAGCGTCTTGCGCTCATGGTGGTCACCGAGAACATCGATAACCGTGTCGTCTTCTATATTGACGAGCAAACTTCGAAATATCTCAGCACTTCGAGTAGCGACAAACTCTCGATCTTGGATCACCCCGAAATCCAAGAGGTGTCGGTGGATATCCTCAATAACTGGGAGAACCTATATCAGCTATTCCAGTCGCCATCTGAAGTAGTAGAGGAGGGCGACTCTGCCTACGATGCCGATGCCATTCTGCTTGCATCTGAAAATCACTTCAACAGCATGACCAACCTATCCATGCTCATCGCAGAGGAAGTGGGCTCGATGAGTGATAGCATCCATCGCCTACATCTATATAGTTACTGCATCCTGCTTATGGGTGTGCTCATCTTGCTTAACCACTTTGTCGCCACCTCTATGGCGCTCAAACGCAGCAACGAACTTGCCGACATTGCATCCCTTGATATTGCAACAGGTCTGTTCAATCGCTCGAAATGTCAAGAGCTATTTAAAGATGGCAGCGCCACCAAACGTGAGCAACAGCCTGCAGTGGTGGTCATTGACCTAAACGACCTCAAAAAGACAAACGACCTACTTGGCCACAGAACAGGGGACGAGCTCATCTCTTGCTTTGCCACTCTGTTAAAAGAAGCTGTCAACGTCCACAACGTGCGACCTTTCTTGGGCAGATATGGTGGAGATGAATTTGTCATCTACTACAAAGACGTGGAAAAAGAGGATGAGATCGCTGGATTCTTAAAGGAATTGGCATTCCTCACCACCGAGTTCAACAAAAAAGAAAACTTTAAGTTTACGGTGTCCTATGCGGCTGGTTACGCTGTGAAAACAGATAGCTCGGTGGAAATGACCACACGTCAACTCTTTGACAAAGCCGATGAAAACATGTACATCAACAAAAAGATGATTAAAAAAGCACAAATGGACGTCAGTGCTGAACAACAAAATATTTAGAAGGGTGGGAAAATAAAATGAGTGATAAAAAAGATAGCACAGAATTATTGCAAGATAACGACTTTGAAAAAGTGTTCACAAACACAATGGATGTTGAGGCCATTGATAGAAAAATCAAAAAGCAAAAAAGACAGATTCAAATTGGTATTTTCGCCATACTGCTCGCCGTTTTTGGTTTCTACCAATATCAACAATACCTACTCGAATCCAATCAAGATTACCTTGGTGGAAATGTGATTCGCCTAGCCAATGGCTCAAGCCAACAAGAAGAGGTCCTCATCCCTAGCCCATGGAGAAATGCCTCCTATATTAGCTCGCTATTGTTCCGTACCCTGTTTCTTACCGATAACTCTTATACCGAGATCAACCCAAATCTAGCAGAGAAATTCGTCGTCCAAGACGAAGGTCTTACCTATGTCATCACCTTGCGTGACGATCAAAAATGGTCGGATGGGATGCCCATCACAACCGAAGATGTCCTCTTTAGCTTCGAGGCATTTATGAGCTGTACCAACGTCAACTCCTACGTTTCTGCTGCCTTTAATAAAATTGAGGGAGCCTCAGAATTTGCCGAGGGTAAAGCAAAATCCATCTCTGGTATTTCCATTGATGGCAATCAAATCACAATCAAGCTCGAATCCTCATACAGTACCTTCGACCTCATGCTAACCCAGTTTGCACCCCTTCCAAAACACATTTTAGAGGGAACCGATATCACTTTGCTCTCCACAGAGCATGAATTTTTCATCAACAATAATTGCATCTCGAGTGGACCATTCATGGTGGAAGGAATGGACCAAGATTATAACCTCGTATTCGTCAAAAACCCCGAATATACCGACGAAACCACAGATATCGATAAGTTCATCTTCTGTTGGGATTACGAAAATACCGAGCTCGACTACTACGCAACCAATAACCTAAACCAAATGGTGAGCTATCGCTCGATGAAGGGTTATGAAGAGCACGAAGTCAATGTGTTATACTATCGTTATTTCATCTTCAACACTGCAGGTGGTGACGAAGGGGAAGATAACACAGCCATGCAGGATCCTCGTGTCCGTCAAGCAATCAACCACGCCATCGACGTCGAGACATTGATGAACGATGTCTATCTTGGAAAAGGCACCATGGTTTATGGTGGCGCAGTGGATATTGCAACGCAAATGTATGAGTTCAACCCTGAAAAAGCAAAGCAACTGCTAGACGAAGCTGGGTATGATTTCAATCGCACCTTCACCATTGCGTACTACTCTGGCGACACCAATTCCCGTATTTTCCTCGAGAGAATTCAAAAATATCTCGAAGATGTGGGACTCAAGGTAGAGCTTATTTTCGCAGGTTCAGCTGCACTTTATGCCGAACCTACCTATGATATGATGATGAAAAACCTCTCTTCGTTGAATAACCAAGACTGGTACAACGAATATCTCTCTACCAATGCTAATATTAGCCAATTATTGGGAAGAGAGGGCGAATTTGATGATTTGGTGGATCAACTAAACTCTGTAGTGGATAAAACTGATTATGATCAAGTGTTGCAGGAGTTAGTGGATTTAGAGCAAGAGCTGCTCTATAAAATGCCAATGTTCTTGCTCACCGAGGCAATCTACACCAACGGAAATCGCCTATCCGTCCCCGAAGACATTGTATTCGGAAATACACGCTATTTTTCAGACATTCGATTAGACGAATGGTATGTCAAAAAAGGCTAAATTTAAAAGAACCCTCACTTATGCCTTGCTCTCAAGCTGTAAGTGGGGGTTTTCATTCTAAACGAAATCAGAGGTGATACCACGTGTCGAAACGTAGACTTCAATCCGACATCACCCTTTTGGTGGAAAAGGGAATCCTCTCCTACGAAAAGGGCGAGGAAATACGAGAATTTTATGCTCTGGAAAAGAAATCCATGAAATCTGTGCAGATTTTGCCCATTATGGGGGTCTTTCTCATCGGAGCAGGACTGATTTCGCTGTGCGCAGCCAACTGGCAGTATATCGCAGATCCAATCAAATTTGTCATCGCCTTTTTACCACTGATTGCGCTAACAATCGCCCTCTACCTCAAACGTGAGACCTCGTCCGAGCTCCTCGTGCAATGCCTCACCTTTGGGGTGGCTTTCACCGAACTATTCGCCCTTGGAATCGTGGTAAATCTATTCCAAACTCCGGTGGCGAGTGAATATTTATTGCAGCTAGCCCTCATCGCCTTGATCCCGATGGTCTATATTTTTCATGCTTATTGGCTGTCGTTACTGCTGGTCTCGTGGGCGATTTTCGCTGCATCTTCAGGGCTTCCGCTCCTCTCGCTTCTGTCGCTCTGCGCCTTTTTCCCCTTTCATTACCTCCGAGTGCGAGAGGGGAGTAGCTCGAACCTGCTCGCCTGTGTCCACATTGTGGCAATCTTTCGCTTGGTCGCCTTTGTCCTCGATGATGTGGCGAGCATGTACATCGTCTTTGTCCTGCTTTTCGTGGTTGCTATTTTGTACGAGGATAGCTTTTTCCGTCGAACCATCGGAAAAATGTTTGCCGGTGTCTTGCTCTTCCTCTGTTTTGGCAGTTTCGACCCCTCTAGTGAGTATAGTCCACTCATTTTGATCGCAATGTTGATCGGAATCGGCTTTTCGCTGTGGAGTTCGTGGCGATATTACAGCGAGGAAGAGGACCTCTATGCCGCCCTTCATACCTTGCTAGGGTCTGTGGTTCTGATGCTGATGATACTCGACCTAGACTCAGGACCTCCGGGAATCCTGTCCACACCCATCATGGCAGCAGCCATTGGTGGAAATATTTATTATGCCTTTTCGGTGCGAGATCTCAAGGCTTACAACCGATATTCCTTCGCTTTTGCTGCCTTCGTTTTGGCGAAAATGGCAAGTTTGAGTAGCGATTTTATGGTCACAGGGGTGCTGTTCATCGCTGTGGGTAGTTTCTTTGTTTGGATGAGTATGGTGGTCGCAAAAATAATGAAAAAAGAGGAGAGTGAATGATATGGACCAACTAAGAGAGCACAAAGGTGCCGTCATCGCAAGCCTGATCTGCCCTTTCCTTGTGATCATCGGGTTCATCTGCTACGAGTTCTTCATGGTTGCCACAGGAGTGCCGGTCTCCCTCGTGGTACAGGG
>JAWXUK010000108.1:0-6834 GCA_044432785.1 Eubacteriales bacterium
CAACGACTTTTTATAAGAGAAGAGTGACGGATTCGTAAGTTTCCGTCACTTTTTGTTACTATAAAATTCTTTGAAAAAATCTCAATTATTTTTTGTAAACTCCTTGACAGCTTCAGATTTATCCAGATTGGCGCGCAATTTCATCGAATGTGGCAAGACCATTCACAACTATGTCACCTATCAAAACGTGCGATTCATCGCAATCAACGATGGGATAGACTCGATTGATCCCAGCACAGTGGAAGATAATCTTCTCATTCCTATCAAGAATCTGATGAATGATGCCTACTTAGCAGATTTATCGGTAAAAATCCGAAGTCAGTTCGAGGTGCGACGTAAAAAAGGAGATTATGTATCTCCCTTTGTGACTTATGGCTATCAAAAAGATCCAGAAAACCACAATAAAATTGTGGTCGATAAGACGGTTGCCCCTGTCATCGAGGAAATTTTCAAAACAAAGCTAGAGGGGTGGAGTGCGGTAGCAATCGCAAAACAGCTTAATGATAAAGGAGTGCTACCACCACTGGAATATAAGCGATCCTGTGGGGTGCATCTAACCATTCCGTTTCAAAGAAATTCCACTTGTTTGTGGAATCATTCAGCCATCTCTCGCATTTTGAAAAATCCCATCTATATGGGTACTCTTGTGCAAGGGAAAACCTGTACTCCGAACCACAAAGTAAAAACGAGAATTACGAAACCAGAAAAAGACTGGGCGGTAATCCCCGAAAATCACGAACCTATCGTCAGCAAGGAGATTTTCGAGGTGGTTCAAACAATGATCCGTAGGGATTCTCGAAAAAGTCCAGACCACTTAATACAATATCCATTATCGGGCGCCGTATTTTGTGGCGATTGCCTTTGCCCCATGACGAGAAGGAACAACTGCACAGAGTTAAACCCTCATTATATCTTTGTGTGTAGCACCTATAAAAAGCATAAGAAATGTTCCCGTCACACAATTTCTGTAGAAACCGTTGAAAAAGCCGTCCTAATAGCGATAAATGGATATATTGAAAATGTCCTTGACACCGATAAACTCTTAGGCGAATATGACAGCGAGGTTTTCACTCAAAAAGAGTTGCAACAAAATCACACAAGGCTGTTACAGAAACTGGACGAACACAAAAAAACAGTCAATAAAAAGATGAAAACCTACGAGAACTACAAGATGGAAGAGATTTCTAAGGCAGATTATCAGATATTCTCTCAACACTATCAAGAAAAAATCTCCGTGCTAGAAGTGGAGCTTGAAAAAATCAAGACCGACATAGACTTGTTAAACCAAGGGAATAGTGCTAGACAACAGTGGATCAAGAACTTTGAAAACCATCAAGGTGCGAGTGAACTGACCAGAACTCTGGTTTTTTCACTTGTTGATAAAATTGAGATTTTTGAGGACAATCGAATTGCCATTCATTTCCTTTTTGATGATGTGTTAAAAACTATGGTATCACACCTTGAAACGATCAAAAAACTTACCGAAGCGAAGAAAGAGGTGGGTTGATATGGCTAGAAAAAGCAGAAAACACCTCCAAACAATGGAGCAAAATCCATTTTCTCGCACCTTTCGAGTGGGAATCTATGTCCGTCTATCCGTCAAAGAAAAAGACGATAAAACCGAAACCATCGACAATCAAGAACTCCTCATTAGAAATTTCTTGGCAGAGAAACCCGAATTTGAAGTGATAAAGGTATATTCAGATCACGGAAAAAGTGGAGTGAACTTCAATCGTGAGGGGTATCAGCAACTACAAAGCGACCTAACCACAGGTGTCATAGATTGTATCGTGGTGAAAGATCTCAGTCGTTTTGCTCGCAATTATCTCGGAGCAGGAGAATTTCTTGAAACCATTTTCCAAAACACTAGCATTCGATTTATCTCTATCAATGACGGCTATGATAGTTTTTCTTCGAGTGCCAGCGAGCAACAAATGATACACCTGACAAACCTTGCCCATCAGCTATATGCCCAAGATTTATCCGCAAAAATTGCTCCTGTCATTCAAAAGTTGCAAAGAGAGGGAAAATTTATCGGAGCATGGGCTGCGTATGGCTATCTCAAAGATCCAAACGATAAGTATAAGCTAGTAATAGATGAAGAAGTAGCTGACATTGTCCGACTTATCTTTGACATGAAACTCCACGGAAAAGGAACGACACAAATCGTTCGTCACCTCATAGAGAATAATATCCCCAGCCCATGCAGTTATCGTTATAAAAAGGGATTGATAAAACATGAAAAGTGGGAGAATATTCCTTGGTCTGCGTTCACTGTCAAAGATCTCTTACAGAGAGAAGTTTATCTCGGTCACATGGTACAAGGACGAAAAAAAGAATCTTTAGCAAAAGGGCAAACACAGAAAATACGCCCCAAATCTGAATGGATTATCGTGAAAAATACCCATGAACCTATCATCACACAAGAGGTTTTTGATCAGGTTCAAGTCATTATGGATCAAAGAACGAAAAATCATAAGCAAAAGATGGGAAAATTCAACGATGATTCCGAAAATCTATTCAAAGGTATCATATACTGTGCGGAATGTGGCACAAAGTTATATCGCTACAAAAATGCGAGAACCAATAAAACCTGCGAAGATACCATCTTTTACACCTATATTTGTCGAAACCATACGAATACATTGACTTGCTCATTTCGCTCCATACAGGAAAAAATCGTGAAAGAAGCCGTTCTCACCGTCTTAAAACAGCAATCAGAGTTGGCAGACGATTTTGAGAGAATTTATTCTCATCGCAAATTCAAGGGGGAGGAGAGAATCAGACAAGACACCCATCTATCCTCTCTCCATTCTTTGGTGAAAGAAAAAAACCGCCTTTTAGGCTTGAAATTAGGACTTCACGAGAGTTATTTAGAGGACGAAATCAATCAAAAAGAGTTTCAGACATTCTCTGTACACTACTCACGGAAATTGGAAGAAATAGAGGCTGAAATCGAGGACTCACAAGAGCGATATGAACTTTACCAAAAAAGTACACCCAAGGGAAACGAGTGGCTCAAGCAAGCGCTCAAGTTTGATCCCTCACATGGGCTGACAAAGGAGATAGTGGATACTTTTATCTCGAAAATCATCGTTACCAAAGAAAAAGACATCGAAATCTTCTTGAATTTCCGTGACGAATACCAACAACTTTGCCAGCATACAAGCGAGGTGGTGGAGTAATGGACTACCATGTAGTGTTATACCTCCGAATATCATCTGAGGACACCAATTTACACGAAAACAACAAGCAAGAGAGCAATAGTATTGGAAACCAACGTACTTTACTGCTAGATTTTGTGAAAAATGATCCAGAATTACAGCAAGCCAAGTTGACCATACTGGAAGATGATGGTTACAGCGGAACAAACTTCGATAGACCTTCGATTAAAGTTTTCCAAGAAATGATGGAAAGGCGCCAAGTAAATTGCTTGATAGTCAAAGATTTCAGCAGGTTTGGACGCAATCACTTAGTTGTGAGTGACTATATTGACCAGATTTTTCCTCAATATCGTGTGAGATTTATAGCTGTAAACGATGGCTATGATAGTATCAATCACGTTGGTCGAACCATCGAGATGTCGATCGCCTTTCGACAGATCATCAATGCTTATTATAGCAAGGATTTATCCAAAAAAATCAAGACATCTCGAAGATTAAAAGCACAAAAAGGTGATTATTTGAGTCCGTACCCTCCGTTTGGATATGTAAAATCCCCAGAGAACCACAACAAATTAGAGATAGAGCCGAAATCTGCTGAGATTGTGCGATTGATTTTTTCCTTAGCAGAACAAGGGGGTTCCACAACAGAGATTGCGCATCATCTAAATCTTCATGAAATTCCTACTTGTTCAACCTACAAAAACGAAATCGAAATCTATCATCCTTGGCCCATCATCGGTGACAAAGCAAGCTGGGATAACCATAAAGTCCATAAGGTGCTAAACGATAGAAGATATTTAGGGTGTTGCGTTTACGGAAAACAAGAACGGGTAGAAATCGGGAAAGGAAAACAAAGAAAAGTGCAGAAAAATAAGTGGATTTTAGCCGAAAATACGCACGTCCCACTTATAACGAGGGAAGTGTTTGACGAAATCCAGAAGAATATCACAAGATCTGAGATAGACCAGACCGTTAAGCACAACCATCTCTTCGTATCGAAAATTCGCTGTGGAGTATGTTCTCATGCGCTCACAAGAATCCCACGCAAAAAAGTCTGCTATAAATGTAACCAACCGAAATTTAATAAAACCCTCTCTTGTTGCAGAACGGGAGTATTAGAGGAAGAACTTTCCGATAAAATATATCATATTCTGTATACTTATCTGCTCTTGGTTGAAGATAAGCTGAAAGAACCGAAGAAAAAGATTAAATCAGCAAAAAATGCAGAGAGTATCTTGCAGACATCAAAAATTGGACTTAGAAAACAAGAGCAATCTAAAATCATGCTTTACGAAGAATTTATAGAGGGTAGGATTACTCCATCTGAATATCATTGTAAACGTGATGAAATCGAGAGAAACATCATCGAACTGACCAATCTTATCCAGAAAAAGCAAGAAACTCTTGATCAAGAAAAGGAGAACACAAGGCAAGAAGCTGATGCAAACGAGAAAAGTTTGTTGGTTCCCTTTTTGAAAGAAGAAACTTTAACTCGTGAGATGGTGGATGCTTTTATCCATTGCATTTACGTCTATCCAGAGAAAAAAATAGAAATTCACTGGAACTTCTCCGACATTATGTCTAACTAAACCAAAAACCACAAGGTGGAATCTGAGGATTTCGTCTTGTGGTTTTTGTTTTGTTTAGATATTCGATTTAAGCGACAGAAAACTCAATCATTCAGTCCGAATGTATACATTTTCTGTAAGTTATAAAAAAATTAGAGTTTTTTTACTGTACCCTCTTGACAGCAGACGATGAAGGAATTTCGGGCGCTCAGGCTCAGAAACGTCCCGACTTTCTTCGCATGATGAATCAATGTAAAAAAGGCAAGATTGACCTCATCATCACCAAATCGGTGTCCCGATTCGCTCGCAACACGGTGGATGCCGTCAGCTATGTGCGAATGCTCAAGAGCCACGGCGTGGGAGTGATTTTCGAGAAAGAAGGGTTCAATACCCTTGAAGAATCAAGCGAACTTTTTTTGACACTGATGTCGAGTATGGCACAAGAAGAACTCCACTCCCTCAGCCAGAACGTCAAAATGGGTAAGCGAATGCATATGAAAGAGGGAAAAGTTTCCTATCAGTTCTCCACGATGTATGGCTACCGAAAAGGGGCGGACGGCAATCCTGAGATGATTCCAGAAGAAGCGGAGATCGTTAAACAAATCTATCGCCGATATCTGGTGGGCGATAGTATGGCAAAGATCACAACCGCACTCAACCAAGCCAATCACCTAGACCGAAAAGGCAATCCGTGGACAGAGAGCAAGATCCGTGCCATTCTACAGCATGAGCGCTACTGTGGGGATGTCATTTTGCAAAAAACCTTCATCTCAGATCCCATCAGCAAGAAAGTCTGTATCAATAATGGCGAACTACCCAAATATCACATCAAAAACAACCATGTGGCAATGATTCCACGAGAAACTTGGAATGCTGTGCAGGGAGAACTGCTCCGCCGTGCTAACAAAGTGAAAAAGGTGGATGACACCAACACAAAACTAGGGAAATACAACGGTAAGTATGCACTTAATGAGATTTTGGTGTGTGGTTGCTGTGGAGCGCACTACAAACGTGCTGTGTGGACCAAACGTGATGGCGAAAAGCAACCTGTCTGGCGCTGTGGAAATCAAGTTGACGAAAAGAGCTGTCCGAACTCCGTCAATATTGAAGAAAAATCCTCACATGATGGCATTGTGCAAGCCATGTTTCACCAGCAACCACTCTCTAGCGCCCCATTTATGGAGAAACTTCGAAAAGTTTGTAGTGGCGTTTCAGAGGACGGATTTGATATCGCACAAGCCGAGGATCAAATCCAAACACTCATTGCTCAGACCATGAAATTAGTGGCAGAGTGTTCCGCAAATAACACGGTCCACGAAAACCAAGACCAAATCAAGGCACTCTCTGACCAAGCCAAGAGTTTGAAAGAGCGAGTTGACCAAGAAAAAATGGCGATCCAGAGCGCTGAAAAACAAGCGAAATTCCAAGAAAAGATGGAACAAATAACCAGCCAAATATCCGCCTACTCTGACGAGCAGGTCAAGGGCTATGATGACACCCTAGTGCGCCAAACCATCCATACAATTAAAGTGGTAGCGAGTGATCGCATTGACATCACGATGGAAAGTGGCACGACCATCATCCAACCTATCAAAGCGACCATCCGCAAATTAGATGTGGGGTAAACCTACAGCTTAACAAAAAAGTGAAAAACTCACCCACCGACCTTACTGTCGATGGGTGAGTTTGATGCTGTCTAGTTGGTTCGTAGACTCTCAATTTGGTCGAGCGACAAGCCTGTTTTTGCTGCAATCATAGCGGTATCAAGGACATCTAGAAGGTTTTTAGCTATTTCAAGGCTCTTTTTTGTTTCGCCACGTGCTTCGCCTCGTGCCTCGGCGCTCGAGTTGACTTCATCCACAAGGATTTGCGTACTCGACTTGTTCAAATGTTCCATAATTTCCAACTCCTCACTAAAATTATCGGGATTTTTCTTGCAAAGTTCTACCAAATCAACCACAATCTCACACACCAAACCTGATACCGCAATTCTATCGCTACCCTCTTGGTTTACGGTGTAATCACGGACATCCTCTAGGATTTCTTTGAAATTCGTGTCACGTTTCATCAAACTTGGATCTTTTCGATAGCGATAGGGGTAG
>JAWXUK010000109.1:0-6786 GCA_044432785.1 Eubacteriales bacterium
CCCATCATCATTGATAGCACAGCTGTATTACGTCCATGTGGATTGGCTCGCACCTTGCTAGAGCTTGGGTTCTGTGTCCGTCGTATCGAGATGGATGATTGCGTAAAGCCAGATCAAGAGGACCATCAGTGGGTGCTAGCCCATCATCCTGAAGTGGAATTTTTTGAACCACGACACCATACATCGTTGCGCTTTGATCGTCCATTAGAAGAGAGTCTTGCGATCGGAATCGAGGGGGGATATTTCTCTGGCTCGAAGTATATTGTGAAGCAATTTTGGGATGGAGAATCCCATGGTTACGATGGATTAGCCATCCTGATGGATCGCATCATTGCAGCCAAGGAACACCCCATGGACTTAGAGCAGATTATCGAAGCATACGGATTGGTGGTGTAGTATGTCACACTTTTCTTTTTTTCTGCCACCTTTGGCACCTGATTACTCTGGGGTTTCTAGCGTGTTTTTCGACCTGAATACCGTCACGGCAATGCACGATGCGTCTGGCTGTACTGGAAACTATACAGGATACGACGAACCACGTTGGTACGGCTCTCGTGCTGGCATTTTTTGTTCTGGCATGCGAGAGCTAGATGCCATCATGGGGGATGACGAAAAGCTAATCGGTCGCATGATACAGGCGAAAGAGGACCTCAATCCAGAGGTGCTAGTCGTGGTGGGAAGTCCTGTTCCCATGGTCATCGGGAGTGATATGAAAGGGATTGCAATGGAAATCGAGTGTCGTACCCAGTTACCATCCTTTGGATTTGATACCACAGGGACGAAATACTACGATTACGGCGTGGTGTTGGCATGTAATGAGTTGATTGATCGATTCTGCGAGCCCATGGACATTGTAACAGGACGGGTCAACCTAGTGGGTGCCAATCCACTTGACTTCGCAAAAGGGGAGGACCTCCCCATTCTGCGCGCTCTCCTCGAGGATGCTGGTTACACAGTGCCACTGTGTCTATCCCAAGGATATACCCTAGACCAACTGCGTGAGGCAGCCAGTGCTCAGGTCAATGTCGCCATTTCACGGTCGGGCTATTTGATCGCCAAACATTTGCACAAGCGATTTGGCACCCCATATTTGTGCGCACTCCCTGTTGGAAGTGGCAGTGAAGTGGATTTTCTTGACCGGTTGCAGACCGTCGTCAAGACCGGCGAGAGCGCAGTTCCACATCAGACCGTCGAGGGTACGGCGAGCACCCTCATCATATCGGAACAAGTCCAAGGCAATGCCATCCGAAACTGGCTTGCGAGCCATTGTTCGGTTCCTGCTCATGTGGCAACCCTGTATGGGTTAGAGGAGGAGCTCGCCTGCGAGGGAGACGTGGATCTACCGAACGAGCGAGCCATCCGTAATATTGCCAAAGAGGGACACTATCAAACCATCATAACCGACCCTTGTATCTGCGAGTTATTAGAGAAATATGGTCAAAGAAACTGTATTCCACTCGCACAATATGCTGTATCGAGTCGATTTCATCATAAATCAGGACCATTTTTGATCCAACAAAATTTCGTGTCAGAAGCAGCACTGAGTCAACTCTAATACGGGTATAACCTTTGAGCTATCGCACACTGACTGGCAACGGGGTGCGGCAGATCTAAGGATCACTATATCATAAAAAGGCGATCTTCGCCCACTATATTGAGAAATTTAGGATAGAATCATCTGGAAACTAGGAGAATACCCCTTTTAGGGGGATCATCCCCAAGAAATAACCACTTAAATCAATATACACGGTGAAAAGAACCAAATAAAAAAAGGAGCATTATTCATGAATTATCTGCAAAAAAAATTATCCCTGATCCTAGCACTTTCCCTGTGCGTGGGAACGCTAAGTGGCTGTGGTTCGAGTGGTACTGCCGATACCACCACACCAGATACAACCACAAGTACCACCACGCCTGATTCTGATTCCACGACCGATCCAGTGGATCCTGAATCCACGACCCACGTTGTGGTAGACCATGCGGGCAACGAGGTGGAAGTACCTAACGATATCTCTCGTATCGTGATTACCTCTATCACTCCATTGCCCTCTGTTTACAGTATCTTTGATGGATCTGCCGAGAATCTCATCGGTATGAGTCCTTCTTCTATGGCTTCCACCGAAAATTCGATGTTGGCTGTCACCATCCCTGGTATCACTGAGGTCAAAACCGATTTCATGACAGATTCTGAAATCAATATCGAGGAACTACTCGCTATGGAACCTGATGTGGTCTTCTATCGTGCAGAAGAGACTGCAGAATATGAAAAGCTAACCGCTGCAGGGATTCCTGCTGTCGGATTCTCCACCACACAATGGGCATCAAACTCCATCGAAACCTTTGAAGGTTGGACAACCCTACTAGGTGAAGTGTTGTTGCAACAAGATAAAGCAGAGTTTGTTGGGGATTATGGTCGTGAAGTCACTGCAATGATCGAAGAGCGTCTCTCTGCAGCTGGAGAATCCCTTGAAACTCCAAGTATTTTCTTCATGTTCCGTAACTCTGCAGGGGTGCTACAAACCTCTGGTAGCAAGCACTTTGGAGAATATTGGGCAACCTCTGCTGGTGGTGTGAATGCTGCTAACGAGTTAGAGGCTGCTAACGTTGAGGTTGGCATGGAGCAAGTCTACGAATGGGATCCTGATATGATTTTCATTAGTAACTTCGCCACAGTATTAGCCGAGGACGTGTTAAACAACGCCATTGAAGGGCAAGATTGGAGCACCCTCACAGCAGTACAAGAGGGAAATGTCTATAAATGTCCACTTGGTATGTATCGGTGGTATCCACCATCTTCCGACACCCCTTTGATGTTGCTTTGGATGGCAAAAACAGTCCACCCAGAACTATTTGAAGATATTGACATGGATGAAGAAATCAAAACCTATTATCAGGATTTCTACCAAGTTACATTGACCGATGATCAATTGTTCGACATTTACAATCCCACAAGAGAAGCAGCAGGTTAACCATGCAAACCCAGAAAAAAGTTTCCTATCCGATTACAGTATTCATCGTTATCTTGCCCCTTTTGGTCTCCATGCTCTGCATTGGGATTGGGCGATATAGCATGACACCACTCGAGAGCATTGAGGTGCTGTTATCCCCACTTACTGGAGCACCGGTGGAGTCCACCCAGTGGTCCGTGATCTATGGGGTACGTCTGCCACGCATTATTTTAGCACTCTTTGTCGGTGCCGGCCTCTCTGTGGCTGGTGCTGGATTTCAGGCACTATTTTCAAATCCACTAGCAACCCCCGATACTTTGGGGGTTGCCAGTGGGGCATCCTTCGGCGCCGTACTCGGTTTGCTGTTTGGTGCCTCTCTTGTGGTGGTGCAACTCCTCTCGTTATTACTAGGACTGATCGCCTTGGTTGTTACCACGGCAATCAGTCGGATGCACGGCAAAAGCAGTATCATTATGGTCGTGCTTGGGGGGATGGTCGTGTCCTCTCTGTTTCAAGCATTTGTCTCACTCGTGAAATATGTCGCCGATCCTGAAGAGGTATTGCCCACCATCACCTATTGGCTGATGGGCAGTATGTCTCGTGCGACCTACCCAACCCTAGCTGTCGGTTTGCCATTTATCGCTGTCGGGATCCTATTTATTTATCTGTTACGGTGGCGCCTCAATATTCTCTCCCTGCAAGAAGATGAAGCCAAATCTCTCGGTGTGAATATCCGAGTGTATCGAGCCTGTATCATGGTGGCATCCACCCTCATCACGGCTGCATCGGTTTCGATGTGTGGTCAAGTGGGTTGGGTGGGATTGTTGATCCCACATGCGACCCGTATGCTGTATGGAAGCGATAACAAACAAATTATTCCAATGTCGGCATGTCTTGGTGCTGCCTTTATGGTGGTCATTGATACTGCTGCTCGTGCTGCCACAGCGGCAGAGATTCCGGTGTCGATTCTCACGGCGATCATTGGCGCCCCCTTCTTTATTTTCTTGCTCTATCGAACTGGAGGTGCAAAACTGTGATTTTTTCAGTCGAACAGGGATCTTTTGGCTATGGAGAGCATGCATTGCTCCACGATATCTCGTTTTCTGTCACAAACGGGGAAGTGCTAACCATTTTAGGACCTAATGGGGTTGGTAAAACAACCCTTTTGCGCTGTATGATGGGGTTACTCCCTTGGCAAACAGGAACCACATCTCTCGATCAAATTCCGATGAAAGAGATCCCACACCGTCAATTTTGGCAACGGGTATCCTATGTTCCACAGCAAAAAGGGAGTGCCGTCTCCTTCTCTGCGCTAGAAATGGTACTCATGGGACGATCCTCTCGATTAAAGCCCTTTGAACAGCCAGCAAAAGCCGATATAGAAAAAGCGAAAGAGGCACTGGAGGCGGTTGGGGTTATCCATCTATTGGAAAAAAAATGTGATCGCATGAGTGGGGGAGAGCTGCAAATGGTCCTTGTAGCAAGGGCGCTCTGCTCTGACCCTGAAATCCTCGTGATGGACGAGCCGGA
The DNA here is from genome assembly GCA_044432785.1 of Eubacteriales bacterium. Classification (GTDB taxonomy): domain Bacteria; phylum Bacillota; class Clostridia; order Oscillospirales; family Oscillospiraceae; genus JAWXUK01. The sequence continues at coordinate 4,479 of JAWXUK010000109.1, forward strand.
ATCCAATTTGGATTTTAGAAACCAACTGGTTGTCCTCGAAACCATTGTAGAGCTATCGAAAAAACGCAATATTGCGGTCATCGTGAACACCCACTATCCGGTTCACGCCTTGAAGATTTCAGATAAGTCACTCATTCTCTCAAAAGGGGGAGCACCCATATATGGGAGCACCAACGAAATGGTCACAGAAGAAAATCTTCGCAATGCCTTTGAGATTGAAGTGAAGATCCACGATCTTCTCTATCAAGGACAAACCTATCAAAGTGTTGTCCCAATACAAATTTTACATTAGAATATGAGGTTATTTATGAAACAATTATCCTGTAGCTTACTCGTATCCTTCTCGCTCAATGGATAGAAGATCCACTAGATCGTTTCTCGTACAATGACAATAGTGCCATGGACTCATTCGCAGTCCATGGCACTATTGTTAAATTTATCATAGTTTTTTCAAGAGGGAATGGCGAAATCAAAGGGAATCCACGCCATGTTCAGGACCGTTTTAATCCTTTGCACACATAGACCAATGCGTAGCAAACAATGGATAAAATCACGATACAGGCACCCGAAGAGATGTGGAACACATAGGATAGCCAGAGTCCGACAACGCAAAATAGCAAGCCCAAAAGGGTGGATAAAATCATCCGTGTGCTTAGTTTCTGTGACAGCAGTGCTGCTGTGGCGGCTGGAGCTGTAAGCAGAGCCAGAGCCAAGATGATCCCTGCAATGCGAATGATAATCACCACGGCAAGGGCAATCAAGGCAAGAATCAGATAGTCTAAAAACTGGGTCTTGATGCCGAGGATGGTGGCGAACTCTTCATCGAATAAATATGCCTTCAAGTCCTCGAAGAGTGCCACAATCACAAAGACGGTCATCCCTGTCATCACAGCCATAAAGCCCAAATCCTGCCGTCTCACCGACAGAATATCACCAAATAAATAGGTGGACATATCGGGGGGATAGCCAGGGGCAAAACCGATGAACACAATCCCCAGTGCCATGCCAAAGGACCAAAATAATGCGATGGAAATATCGGATGGAATGTTGCCCTTACGCTTGAAATAGCCGATGCCAAAGGCACTGGTAAGCGCAAAGACAAAGGCACCATAAATGGGTTCAAACCCCAAGAGATAGCCCAGACCAACCCCACCGTATGCCGTGTGTGCCACGCCACTGCTCATCATGGTGAGCTTTTTTTCGATGACAATGACACCAATCAGACCACAAATAATGCTTGCCAATACGCTAGCCATCAGGGCATTTTGTAAAAACTGGTATTTGAAGATACTCTCTAGCATGTGCAACCTCCGTGATCATGGGGGTGTAGCACACGATGTGGCACCCCATGGGCAATCAAATCCACCGGGCAACCATACAGCGTCTCCACGATGCTTGAATTTAGTTCTGCTATCCCGTGATGAACCAAGGTGTGGTTGAGGCAGGCGAGGGATTTCACGGCTGAGGAAATGGCAAACAAATCGTGGGTCACCAAAATAATGGTCATTTTTTTGTTGATTTCGGTCAACAGCTGATAAATCAGCTCTCTAGATTGGGGATCAACACTGGCAGTTGGCTCGTCCAAAAGCAGAATTTTAGGATTCACGCACAGCGCTCGAGCGATGAGCATCCGTTGAAACTCACCACCAGAAAGCTGAGCAATCTGCCTGTCTGCCAAGTGGGAGATCCCCACCTCGGTCAGTTTTTCCAGTGCCAATTCTTTATCTTGATCCGAGTATTTCTGAAAAAGATGCAGTCCTTTTTTCAGTCGACCTGTCAAAACGGCATCCCGAACAGAGATGGGAAATCGCTTATCCACCTGCGCAAACTGAGGGACATATCCAACAGCTACTCCATTGCATATCTCCACACTGCCTTGGGCGATGGGGACAAGCCCCAAGATGGCTTTGAGCATAGTGCTCTTTCCACCACCATTGGGGCCGATGACACCGAGAAAATCCCCCTCTTCCACCACGAAGCTAATGTCGTTTAGCGCACGAGTATTGTCGTAGGACACCGAGAGATGGTCGATCTTAATGGTGGCAGCCATTATACCATTGCCTCAGCCATCACAGTGGCCATATTTGCCAGATTGTTGATATAGTCAGGGGACAGAGGTGCCAACTGGGTGGTCTGTCCACCGATTTCGTCTGCAAAGGTTTGGGACTGGGAGCTATCAATTTCAGCTTGATAGAAAATGACCTTGATTTCGTTCTCTTTGGCAAAATCAATCAGTTCTTCCATGTGCTCGGCAACAGCTTCCTTGCCGTTTTGCTCTAAGGAGTACATGGTGAGACCATAGTCATCG
>JAWXUK010000110.1:0-6706 GCA_044432785.1 Eubacteriales bacterium
TCCATATGACCTGTAGAGGTCGCTCGAGGGAAGGGGTATGGAAGGTGAGGCGATATGCCTCTGGTGCGCCATAGGTATAGTTTAATTGAAGGGTACATGCTAGGCGTCCCTGACAGGATTGTGGACGTTTTACCACGGCTTTATAGACCTTGTCGCTTGCCTCTTTTTTCACGTCGAAGCGCCAAATATCCCTATCTGCTTCTAGCACTACATGGACATCATTGATGGGGATTTCGTAGGATTTTCCTATTTTTGGCGTGATTTCAAAGCTGTCCTTTTTGATTAAATGGTGGTCGGCTCCATTTAAGATGAGGGTGAGCTGTGGCAAGGTATCCCTCCACAGGGTGAGATCTACTGGGAGGTCTGTGAGTTTCTCTTGCAGTTGGTGGAAGGTGTTCGCCCCTTCCATCTGTTCCCTTCTCGTGTAGCAGATATTCTGTTGGGTCTGCAAATAAGGGCAGGCTGTGATCACCCTGACCTTTTGATCGGAAATGAGGGGGGCATAGCTCGCACGAAATTGCGTGAGATATTTTTGTATGGGTAGTTTGATGGATTTTAGTTTTTTGACAAGTTTTGGCGAGATGTGGTAACACCCCTTATCTTGCGAGACGAGGGGGAGCCCCTCGAGGGAGGGTAATCCCTCGATGCCAAAGAGATCGAGGAGTTTTTGTGGTTGTGGAGCGCCATCTTGGGTTAGCCCTTCTAGCCATGGTTGAAGATCTATAGGATAGGTCAACGTGGGGTGACGTTCCCACACCAATCCCTTTGCGACATAGGATTCGAGGGTGCTATCCTCCCAATCGTGGTTTGCAAATCCCACTTCTTTGAGTGGCTTGAGTGGGGTGAGTGTGAGCTCTGATCCCAACAAATCTGCCACCACCACAATTTCATCCCAGTTTGGGTTTGTGATGGCTCTCGCTTGATGATCCCAATGGGCAAGCCCCAAACTCTTGGGGAAAAATTCTAATTTCGGGAAGTATCGATCAAGGTGGTTTTGCAGATTGCTCTTTTCAAAGTCCCCTACCCCATCAGGGGAGAGCACAGTGAGGGAGCGTGTGGGCAAATAGCCTTTCAATTGCTGTGCGAGATTGCGGTTTTTTTCTTGGTTCTCCCCTTGTGGGGAGGTGATGGAGGATAACATGGTGTTGGTTTCCACCTCATCTGTGAGGAGGAGTGCAGTGCTCTGCCCACAATCAAGGGGCTCCCCTGCGTGGTGTTGCACCAAAATGCGTTGCCCTAATGGGCAGAGTTCTGCCCCTCGCTCTTTGATGGAGGGATGGAGCTCGAAGAGATCCACCATAAGATGGGGGGACTGTGCCACAAAGCCAAAATCCTGAAATGCTGTGCGTGACTTTAGTTGCAACGGTTGTAACATTTTGTCCACATAGTCCAAAATTTCCTCGTGGGAGAACCATAGCGACTCTGCTCTCTCCCCTTTGAGTGTCACCCTCTGCTCTGCGATAAGTAGCGAGGTAGACTTTTTCCCTTTTTTTAGGAAAATTCCAGTGTCCTCACGGGTGAGCTCCACCAGTTCGTAGTTCCCATCATAGCAATAGAACTCGGAATCGAACACCCCTTGTTCCCTTGAAAAGTGCAACCTTTGTTGTGGGCAGTGGCACTCCTGTTTAAGTCGATAGAGGAGCTCCCCCTCGATCCATAACAGCAGATAATGGTCAAGATTTTGGCATAGGGTATGGATCTCTGCATCCAGTCTTCCCAGCGAGAGCCACCCTTGCCAAATTTGAGAATACTGTGGATGGGAGAGCAAGGTATTATTGGGTGGGAGGTGGTTCCATGGTTTGACCTCATGCCACTCCCCTTCTTTGATGAGGGTGCGTATTTTTCGCAGAAATCTCCCCTCTTGTGGTGTGAGGGTGCGATGGAGCGCGCAAAAACGAAGACGACCCTCCATCTCCTTCCAATAGGCAAGTGCAAGACGATTTTCCCCTGTATCGAGGCTGTGCTCACGTTTGACGGTTTTGATGCGCTTGGTATTTGCCATCTTTTCTCGTTTGTTGCGTCCTGGTTGACGACTAAGCCACTTGAGACAGTTTGCATCCAATTCTCGTGCTTTGTAAGAGGGGGCGAGGTGGTAGCCACGAAGCAATTTTTCCTGTGGTTGCGCCATCACCATCAGGGAGGCACGCTCTTTCTCGTCTACGATTTCGGTGAGGAAATCGAGTGGGGCTAGCCCTTCCATCTCGAGGTCATCCCACGAGAGTCCTCGCTTTTCCTGTCGGTCTAGTGCGATCAAAATTTTCTGAATTTGCGCCAGTTGATGCCCTTTTTCCTGCTCCTTTGGGTGGGGGGAGGAGATCTGCGAGCAATATTCCTCGTAGGACATGGATTTCATCGTTCTCACCCCTCCTTTCTTTACGGTGCAGGGGATTCTTCTTGTCCGTTAAATTGGTTTTCCCAGGGTCGAAGTCGCCCTTCGTTTGCCTCTTCCTCGGCATATTCTGAGGTCACCCATGTGAACTGCCCATACCCCTCTTTTTTACAAGCACGGGAGAAATCTCGCAGAAAAGCATCGCTAAAATGGGGGCGCAACTCCTCTTCGATACTCTCTAAGACGTGCGACCACTCGATCCCTCGAAGTTTCGGCATGATTTTTTGCACCATTTGATCTTCCATTGCAATATTGATTGCTGATTTTAGGTTTTCATCACAGGTGTATTGATCCTTTTCGGGGTTGTAATTTTGTTTCATTTCGAAGATGACGAGGGGGTAGTTGACCACATAATATTCGATGGACTGCCACACACGATGGCCTGAGGCACGTCCCTCTTCCGACAATAGAAGGTTGATGCGTTCCACTAATGCTTTGTACTTTTTGATCTCTTTTTTGGCTTCTTGGTTAAACTCCTTCGTGCTTGGTAGGTTGGGATTTGGTACTTTATATCGAGTGTTGTTGGTTTGCCAACTTTTCCACAGTTGGTAGGTCATGCGCTGTTGGAGGTAGTAATTTTGTTGGTTTGCTTGCGAGGTACGACTGCGAAAGACGGTGGGACGTGGGAAATTGATGACAACGCTACGGTCGAGCACTTTATCCGAGAGGGATTTTGTGGTTTCATCCTGATTCATGGTGCCACTCCACAGGATATTCCGACCGAGTTCCAACCCATAGGGTTGCAGTCCTGCGCCGAGTTTGATGTCTACGGTTGGCACCGAGAGCTGCCCTCGACGGCTTTCGAGTTTGCTTAAAAAGTCAGCGAAATATTGCTCGACGTGGGCGAGATTCATCTCGTCAAGGAGGACGAGTGAGACGGTGCGCAGTTCATTTTGCGCCATGATTCTGGCATTTTTCTCGTCTCGAGCCTCTCTATTTTGTAACTTAGAATTGACCCTTTTCTCCACCTCTTCCTCGAGGGCTGGAGGGATTTCGAGGGCTCTGATGAGGAATTTGAGGAGATCCTCTGACTCGAAATAGTTATCCATTGAGTTGAAAAATCCGAGCATGGATTCCTGACTATCCCAATTTGGCTGAACCGGGACTGAAAAATAGTTGAGTCCACCAAAGTGGGAATAGAGCTCGGGGAGCTTGGATTTTCCCGTTCCACTCACCCCTGCGAGCACGGTGATGATAGACCACTCTGAAATTTTCATGGCAGTGTGGAAGGCGTATAAAATACGCAGAGGGAACTTCATATCGATGTGGTCGCAACGGGCTTGAATGCCACCCAACCAGTCGAGCTCCTCTGTCGTTTTTTTGATGTCGCTTACCCATTGTCGCAGTTCAAATCCAGAGGTGAGCTGCGCAATTTGCTGATCTCGGGGGAGTTTTAGCGCATCTTTGTTGTAGAACGCCAGTTGTTTTTGGTGGGATTCGAGGTCTCGTTTTGTGGTGCTTAGTTCCTCGGATGTGCCGATGAATTTTCGTTTTTGTTCTTCGAGTTCCACTTTTAGGATGGGATATCCCTCGAGTTCTTGCTGTGTTTGAAGGAGTCGCTCTGTGAGCTCTCGCACCTGTGCTTTGCACAAATCGAGTTCCTTTGCGACCTCGGGTGACACCATATGTTCGATGATTTTCTCTTGCTCGAGTATTTTTTCCATGAGATAGGTCTTCTCGGCTGTGACCTCCTCTGGGCTAAATCCTAGGTTCTTTTTGTAATCTTGATAGTCCTTTTCGAGGTCTTTTAGCTCCTCTTTTAATTGGTCGATCTCGTCCTCTTGGTCTTCTCGCTGCTCACGGTGTTCTGTTTCAAGGTGTGCGATTTGGTCTTGAAATCTGCCACATTTATCCTCGAGTAACTCCATTTCTTGCACTTTGTTGCTTAGTTCTTGCCTTAAGGTGGATCTTTCGGTCTGGAACTCGGCAATTTTGGTCTCTAGTTCTTGTTTTTGGGCGATGAGTGTCTGCTCTGCTTGGTGGAGCTCCTCTTTGGTTCGCTTTTGGTCTAGCTCTTTTTGGTCGAGGACTTGGGTGCGCTCGTGAAAGAGGCGATTTAGCTCCTGCTTATAGGTTTCGTAGGACTTGGCTAAATCCTGTTCTTGCTTTTGGTACCATGCTTCTTTTTCCTTGATGAGTCCTTCTTCTTGGCTCTCCCATTGGAATTTTAGCTTGGCTTTCCATTGCTCTATGGCTTCTTGTTGCGCCTGATTTTCTAGGGAATAGCGCTCTTTGAGTTCACGATCAATCTCGGCGATTCCTCGGTCTCGTCTCTCCCCTAATTCGGCACTTATCTCGGACTCACGTCGTGCACGATAGTCCTCGGGACTTTTCTTGATTTCGTCGTAGAGCAGTCTATCGGATTGAAGCGACTCTTCTAATTCCTTTAGTTTTGCTTGTTTTTGCGTAAACTCGGCTTGCGTTTTTGCAAATTCCTCTTTCTGTTTGCGCAGTTCTTCCCTCCCCTGTTCTAATGCTTCAGAGAATCTCTCTTCACTTTTTTTGGGATCCATTTTGGGAGGTGGGGATTGAAATCCTCCCTTGGTCTTTTTCTTTTTTGCCATATATTTGATCCTCTTTTCGTTATGATAGTTGTTCTAAAAAGAGTTTGATGAGCTTGGTCACTCGATTTAGATAGAGCTCTTTGATGTCGTTTAACGTCAAGAAGTCGCAACTTGGGTCAATTTGCTCCTCCATAGATTTGGGATAAGGCTCTATTTTTCCTTGCAACTCTCCTCGATGTTTTTCTAGAATTTCACGGTGTTCTGTCCCTCCATGTCCACGATATGTGCAGATTTCTGCCACGAGCGAGAGTCCATCCTGTGCGAGAAACTCCTCGACTAAAGCAGGTTTGCTCTGGGCTAAAAAGGCGAGGACCTTTGCCCCTAATGTGGCGCCTTTTCCACCAAATTTCAGTGCCTTGATAATCTGGTGGGAATTGACGGTGGAGATGGCGAGTGGCAGTTCGAAGGTGGTTTCTTGCTTTGATTGTATGTCTTGCCTGATTTTGGTTAAGAGCTGGGTTTTAAGCTTTTCGATCTCTATCGTGGTTTTATATGACGTGAGTGGCGTGCCACAAAATTCTGCTTGCTCTGTTAAAATTTCTTCGAAAATAATCTCTAAAATAATGCTTAGCGCTAAGATATAGCTTCGATTCGAGGGGTGAGGTTGATTTTCATCGTAAAATAGGATATAGAGGTTTTGTTTCATTTCTTTGGAGAATCTATAGTGATTTCTTGCTCCAAATTCTTGATCTACGGTGATGATCTGCTTGAGATAGGCATTATCTGCGCTATCTTGGTCGATCTGGTTTGACCCTTCGATCATCTCGGTATCCCAATCTTCAAGCAAAATTGAGAGGAAGGTTTTCGCCATCTCTTGGTAGTGTTTCACACGAGTGAAGGGAGGGGTTTCCCCTCCTCCATGGTTTGCATTGTTGCGCCATTTTGTGATCTCGATGAGGTCTTTGTAAAAGGTTGGAATTTTTTCCCTCATTTGGGCGAGTGGGGTCTTTTCGAGTGCTTCGGCAGATTTTTCGTTTTTATCCCGTTGCCACTCGATGAGTAGATAAGGGAAATAGATCGCCATAGAAGGTTCTGTGACCTCCTTATGGATCCACTTTCCATCGCATTTTTCGATGAATCCTTGCTTCTTTTTTGGAGCGAGGATTTGAGCATCGGTTAAAATGAGTTCGAGCTCCCTCTTGTTTCCGTTGGAATTTCGGGTGCTAAACGGATCTAGGGTTTCATACGAGAGGGGGTTCTTTTCGTAGTAATAGTGCAACCCCCATTCCAGTTCTCCGTATAGTTCTCCGATGATTTTGATGATGTCGGCGGTTCGTTTGTCTCTGTCGTTTTGGGTGACGGCAAACTCACTTAAAGGGGTGCGCCATTCCCCTAATAGATTGGGATATCGTCGATTGACCGATTTTGGTGCGAGTGCAAGACGTTCGCACTGCATAGCGCCTTTGCTACGCAACTCTTCCACCATACGATCTCGTTTTTCTTGGCTACCTCCCTCCCCTTGCACAAAACTGACCATGGACTGCAAATTGGGTAGTATGCCATCGGAAATGACGATATCATGTGCCGAGCCCTTGTCTATCCCGGCTTGAAGATGAAAATAGCATAGTTCTTCCCTTTTGATGAGTGGGCTGACATAACCATAGTTAAATTTCGGCAGATTTCCCACCTCGCCAGAATTGCGTTGCCATTTTTCTACCTGACGGAGCAGTGTTTCCACCTCGTCCTGACTGGGTGGGTGGAGGTTATTTTGCTTGGTTGGGATGATTCTACCTGTGGACAATTAATAACGGCT
>JAWXUK010000111.1:0-6613 GCA_044432785.1 Eubacteriales bacterium
TTTCTGCTTTTCTTTGTTTTCCTCGTTTTATCGACGCTTGTGCTCATTATGCGCTATATTATGAAGCAACGTGAGAAGAAAAACCAAGAAAAGCAGAAAGAACTTGCAGGTATGTTTCACGATACGGTGGAAGTGCTCTCAAACGTCATCGATGCAAAGGACTGCTACACCAATGGACACAGTCGTCGTGTTGCCTTCTATAGCAAATGTATCGCAACTGCGCTCCACTTTTCTGAGGATGATATCGACTCGACCTATGTTGCAGCCCTCCTCCATGATGTGGGGAAAATCAGCATCCCTGATTCGGTGCTTAACAAGCCAGCACGGCTTGATAATGCTGAGTTCGAGGTGATGAAAACCCACGCAAGTCGTGGAGCAGATATCCTCGCAGGGATCAAAGGTCGGACCGACCTCATGATCGGGGCAGAATATCACCACGAACGGTATGACGGAACGGGCTACGGCAACGGTCTCAAAGGGGATGAAATCCCACTCATTGCTCGGATTATTTGCGTGGCAGATGCCTTTGATGCCATGTATTCCTCTCGTGTTTATCGCAAAAAGATGCCTTTGGAATATGCCATTTCTGAGCTCGAGAAATACAGTGGCACCCAATTCGACCCTGATATTGTCAAAGTAATGATTGCTCTTCTACAAACTGACGAAGTGAAGGAAAAATTAGAGGAATTTGCAATCGAAGATGAAATGCTATAGTATCTCATTCTGTATCAGTTGATTTCTCTGAAAAAAACTCCCACCTGATAAAAAGGTGGGAGTTTTCATTATGCTTTTTTGATGTACCATTCCTCTAAACGAAGGTCGGATCGATAGCGAGTGTTGGTAAATACCATGTCGTCAGGGACGTGAAGACGAGATTCTCGGATATAAACCGACTCATTTAGGGTGAAGAGTGGCATTTTGTAGACAAGATCAACCTCGAGAGCAACCAATTCATCGAGGATGGCACGATAGTCCTCTTGATTGGTTGTGGAGGAGAGGCGATCCACTAGTTCATCAAATTCGCCATTATCCCCCATCAAAGAGGACATATTTCCGTTGGTGGACAAAAATTCATTGTACCAATCGTCGGTATTAAAGGAGGATAGCCCCTTCAGTAGCATATCGTAGGGACGTTCGTCATACAAAAATTGATTTCCAGTGACCGATTTGATAAGTTCCACGGTCAACCCCACTGCTTCTAAATATTCTTTGACCTGTTGGAGGAAAATATAGGTGGTGGCATCACTGTGATAATAAGCGATGGTGAATACTCTATCAAAATCGTAATTTGCTTCGATGAGCAATTCTCTGGCTCGTTCGGGGCTATAGTAATAAATTTCTTCATTTTCTACATTGGCAGGGCCCCCTATTGTCAGAGTTCCTGTATCGAAATACAGATCTGAGAGCAGTTGCTGGCGGTCGATGGCATGACTGATTGCCTGTCGAATCCGTACATCCTCAATGGCATAGTTGGGCTCTCGTTCCTCTTCTGGGAGATCTTCAAGTTCTTCTTCCATCGGCTCTTCCGTGAGATCTTCGGATTCGAGTTCTGCCACGGTTTTGGCATCATATCCTCCGACTAAATTATAGACAAAATAACGATAGAAATGGACGTCCACAGTATATTCTTCCACTCCACGCATTGCCCTGTAACTGACCATTTGGGTTATATTTGAGGTGCTATAGAGGTCGATACTCTCATTATTATAATCCCAAAGGAAGATTACCTGCTCAATATCAGATTTTTCTTCGGTATAATAGGGGTTTTGCACCATAACGAGGTTGCCATCTTCATTCATCCCCTCAACCATATACATTCCAGAGGAAACAGGGTTGTAGAAAAAGTCGATATCCGATGTTATGGTGGTGACGTCGATTTCACTTAAAATATGGGATGGAAGTGGCACAAATTGCGCAAGCATTTGCATAAATGTGTTATGTGGAGCATCTAAGTGAATGGTCATGGTGTTTCCGTCTACTTCAAGTCCCTCTAAATGATCTGTAAGACCATCTTTGAATTGGCTCGCCCCCACAATTTTATGGAAGGCTGTTAAGAGGTTGACATTCCCATTTCCACAAAGAATGAACGACTCAAAGCTAAAAACAATGTCGTCCATGACGATTGGGTTACCATCCGACCAATACATCCCCTCTTTTAGGGTGAATTGATAGGTTAACCCGTCATCTGAAATTTTGTAATCGGTGGCTAGATCTGGGGTGACGTCGGTGAAATCGGTGGTCGGGGTGAAGAGGGCACGGAACACCATAATAGACGAAATATTGCCGTTATTCCATGGATTTCCAATCCCTAAAAGATCTGGCTGTTCTGTCCCACCACCAATGGCGAGGTAAATGGTGTTCCCACCGATGTAGGTCTCGTTTGCTTTTTGAACCGCGAGATACGTACCGATATAGAGGGTGACAACTGCGATGAGCCCTGCGATCATCGAACAAGTGTTTCGTGTAGTGGCTTGTTGCCGTTCCAAACTTCGTTTCTCGAAATCTGGTTTGGCATCGAGGTCATCATCCTCGAGGTGCTCTAATTCGTCTAGATTTTCATCCTTGACCAGTTGGAAATCTTGATTTTTTTCCGTTTGCTCCGCTTTTATCAGCTTTTTGTTCTCATACATCAACTCATCAGCTCTGTCAAAGAGTGTACGAATGGCAACCTCTTGATCCATCTCGCCTATTTCGTATCCACAGGCGTATGAAACCCGAAATCTATTCTCTTTTTGGTTGAATTGTTGTGCTAAGAAGTTAAGTTCCTTTAATATTAGGACGATTTCGTCCTCTGACTCGATATGTTCGTAGAAAATGATAAATTCATCTCCACCAAATCGTCCCATAAAAGGATAGGTGCTATTGACCAGCACAGACTGTTTTAACAGGGTTGCAAAGCTACGGATGAGCTCATCCCCTACACGGTGCCCACGAAAATCGTTGGTTTTTTTAAGATCGTTTAGGTCAAAAACGATGATGGCAGGTCGTTTTCCAATTTCGGAATTCTGGCCACTTTTAAATAGTTCGTGACATTTCGAGCGATTGTATAGCCCTGTTGTGGCATCGAGAAGGGCGAGTTTCGCCTCTTCTCGTTTATCTTTTAATTCTGCACGGGTTTTCATACCATTATTGAACACCACGATACTAAGAATAACGAGAAGTAATCCCATACGATATTGGGTATCGGTCACTCGATTTCGGGTGGTTTGGGATTGCTCGTTGATGGCATCTGCCAGATTTGTCATTTGATAAAAATGGTTATCAGCTGCGAGGAGGAGTGTATTATTGTCAATATCCTCTTCATCGATGAGATCGAGCACCACATCCCAGTTATATAGCACGACATCAATCATTTCTCGGTATTCTTGATATCGTAAGACAGAAATGGAGGAATCACTCTCGGGTTGAAGCAAAATTTCGGTCTCTGCGTCGAGGTAGGAGAGGAGTGCCTGATCTCGCTGATCGCTCAGTGCCAGTCGCACCAAACGCTGTGTACTCGAGCTAAGATACTCGATATCCCTTGAATCTGTTGATAAATCATCAAGTTCGTCTTGCTGTTGTAGTAGTGCTGCACTGTTGAAGAGAAAAATCAGCAACCACACTCCAAGGAATCCCCAGGTTCTGTCCCCTCTCTCTTTTGATTTATTTTTAGATGTATCATCTTGTTTCAAATCATAACCCCCTAGATGGTTGTTTTTAAATTATTTCACGAGTAACTAAATATCTCGGTAGTAAGGCCTATATTCGCGCATTAAGTTTGATAATTATATCATATTTTCTGCTTCACGTCAAGAAATATCCCGTCTTTCATTCATTCTAAACAATTGCCCACCTTCTACAATTTATGCTGTTTTTTTCTCTGTAGGACTAGACTTTTCGACCATAAAATGATATAATTTAACATTAAGCAGAATGATTTTCCAGTGGATTCGTTCAGGACTATCTCCACTGTAATTCTTACGAGCTTGACAAGCATATTTTCCATTTCATGATGGACTTTAATTGTAATATCAGCAGGAAAGAGGTATGAATATGAACGAGATGTTAGAAAAATTTGTCAGCACGAGTGAGCGTGCCTTGATTATTGGCAATGTCAAAACAAAGGAAATTTTCTACTGTAACGAACAAATGAATACCACCTATCATATTCATAAAGATACCTCGGATTTTATGGCAATTTTCCAAGAGGAAAATCGCGTCTTAAAACGCCTTTTGATTAAGCAGATGAAGGAGAAAAAGAGTGCCTTTTTCTATAATATTATGACGAAAATCCCAAATGGTGGACTTCAACTTGTGGATTTGCAGATTGGATATCTCGATCGTGAGCAGTCTGTGATGTTCATGGAAATTACCCCTCGTGACGATACTCGCATGGAAATTGCACTGGCGCAAGTCAACCAGTCTACTCGGGCTGAAGGGATCCTAAACTACGACGAAAAGTTATCACTTTTGCATTGTAACCAGCATTTCCACGCAGTGTTCGAGTCTAATGACGAGGTTCGTTATTCCCACTATGGTAATGATTTTTCAAACGGTTTTCAGCCTGATATTCGTGAAAAACTCCTGGCAGAAATTCATGAAAATCTGAAAATTTCCCCAACTTATTTCACGAAGCTCAAGGTAATTACCTCAAAAGGGGTTGAGCTTTGGTACTCGCTCGAACTTGAGCGACGCACCTTAGATAGTACCGGCGAGTATATCATGGCTTATCTGGTGAATATCGAAAATTTAGTAGAAATCGAGAAGGAAAACAGACTCATTAACCGGCATTTCGACGTCATTCAACAGCTGTCTGACGATGTTTTATTCCGTATTGATATTCCAAGCAAAACTTTATTTCGTGGTTCCCACAGCGACGATGGATTTAATTTGCCCCTGATTGTCCCTAATTTTCCTGCGACACTTCTAGCTAACGAGATCGTTCATCCTGATGATATCGAACCCTTTCAAACTTTTGTGGACCTCTCCCTCAAAGGAAAGGGAGGCTCGGTTGAGCTTCGTATGAAAGTGATTTCTGAGGATCAATACCAACATCGCAGACTGGTTTGGCTTCCCATTGTGGTCAATGAGGGTAGTATTAGCGAGATTTATGGCAGAATTGTCAATATTCATGGCGTAAAAGAGATGGAAACCGCCCTTGATAGCGCAAATCAATATTTTGTCGCACTACAAGATCTCTCGGAAGACCTAATTTTCTTTGTAAACGTCGATGAGCAGACCTTGATTCGACGTTATGACCAACTCACTGAATTTGGATTAGAAGAAGAAATCGTCAATTTCCCTCAGTCGGTGTGCGATTGTGGTTTGGTTCACGAAGATGATATCCCACTTTATCTTGAATTTGGACACAAAGCCCTCGCTGGTGTTGGTGGTGTTGCAGAAATTCGCATGAAATCGAGTGGCAGCGACACCTTTGAATATCGCAGAATTATTTGGACACCTGTTGTAACCACCGATGGTACCGTTCATGAGGTTTTTGGTAAACTAGTTAATATTCACACGCTAAAACAACTTGAAGAGCAAGCAAATTATGATGCTTTGACCCATATTCTCAACAAACGTGCTATGCTTGAGATGACCACAGAAATTCTAACAAAATCTGCGCCTAACACAAAGCACGCCCTTTTCTTTATGGATTTAGATGATTTCAAGTATGTTAACGACCATTTGGGACACGCATTTGGTGACTATCTCTTAAGTGAGCTTGGCAGTCGCTTACGCAACAATATTCGCACTCGTGACCTTGTTGGTCGTGTGGGTGGGGATGAATTTGTTGTATTTTTACGTGATGTCCCCTCTGATGATAGTTTAATCGGTAAAGCCAAGATGATTTTATCCACCATCAGCGAAGATTTTAATGATGGAAAGCAACGACACAATATTCACGGTAGCATCGGGGTATCCATCTATCCTGACCATGGCACAACCTACGAAGAGCTCTATCATCATGCTGATCTTGCGCTCTATCGCTCGAAACATATGGGCAAAAACCTCGTTACGCTCTATCACGAGGATATGAAGGACTAAATTCCCTTTTAGGGGAGATTGAACCATCCCGCAAAGATAGGAGAGAACCATGCAAAAATTACCAGATAGAACCCAAAGTCAGATAGATGGTGGATATTTATGGCAGGATGAACTTGTATTTGGGCAGTGCGATAGCGCCCTGAATGTTCGGATCTCGACCTTGCTCGAGCAGTTGGTCAATGCTGCAAGTCAACACTGTCGCACCTTTGGACTAAGTTACGATACCTTTTTAGAGTCTGATACTGCCTTCGTCCTGACACGCACCACCCTCACTATTCACAAACTTCCCCATTGTTTTCAACTTTTGACCCTCAAAACCTGGATTGATGGCATCAAAGGTCCTTATTATCAACGTGTTACCGAGTGGTACGACGAAAATGATACCGTTATGGTGAGTTGTCGCAGTGATTGGGTCATCATCCGTCCTAGCACTCGTACCCTGACAAAACCGGATAAAAGCGATACTCGATTCACCACGAAAAGTCCGGTCTCTCTCCCCCCTTGCTCTCGTGTCAAATTGGGGGATATCCCACTGGAACCACTGGGATCTCACCATGTTGTCTGGTCTGAAATTGACGGCAATGCC
>JAWXUK010000112.1:0-6468 GCA_044432785.1 Eubacteriales bacterium
CCGTTGACATCTGGTCCCCCGATGGTCAGTTGATGGTCCCTGGGGCGGTTGTTGGGTAGACGTAGTTGTTGTAGTTGGAATAGCCTGAAATGTTCATAGAAAAGTCCTTTCTTTTTGGGGGTGGTTGTAATCGGTGCGTCCATGCACCCAATATCATATCGACAAAAAATGGAAAAACTTAATAGTTGCGGACCATTTTCTTTGTATTCGCAACGAATTTTACCGTTTTTCGGTTGGAAGAGTAACTCATTTCACACCTGTTGCATGAAAAACTCCCCCACTTTATCGTGAGGGAGTTTCAATTAGTTCACTTCGCCCATCAGTGCGGCACGAGATTCTTTAGAATTACTTTGAAGTTCTAGCATCAAACCATGCTCGAATCTCTCTTGTTCCAATCGTTTTTCGAGTTGGGTTTGTGCATTTTCTTCAAGATATTCTTTGGTTTCCTCGATGTGCTGATCCACTTTAGCGAAGAGTGCCTTGTAATATTCTTCCTCGCTTTCTTCGTTTTCCAAGGATTCCAATTTTGCTCGATCTGCGTTCCCCTCGATGATTTCATTGAGTTGATTTTGCAGTTCGAGCAATTTAGGGTCAACATTTGATCCCATCATACTCACTGAGGTTTGGGCGCTGTTATTTTTACTCTCTTGAGATTGATTCCCCATAATTCCATTCAAAACCCGTTGCATCGCTGTGATGGCTTCACGTTCTTGCGAAATGGATTGACCATAGGAGTTCTCGACAGCATACAGATTCATTCGCTCCCCTTTGCAGAAGGCTTCAAGCTGATCTAAATAGTGCAAACGGTCGTAAGCTGCCTCGAAAATATCGTTTGGAAAGGACGGCTTATTTTCTTCGTAGTAAGAAACCCCTGTGTCGGGATTGCAAGGTTCTATAAAAACGGTAGAAAAGGTCGCACCTTGATTGGTATAAATTGGGGTGATCGAACTGCACATACTAAGGCGTTCGGTCTGTGTAATCACCCCTTTTTCTTCTAGTTCTACCAACAAATCGCCCATTTCCTGCTTGGTTATGTTTTGATTGCTGAATTTTTCTGCATAATAGTCGTTTTCCTCTTGTGTCAACTTGGTTCTATCTTCATCTGCTAACACATCATTCACTTTGTCAGGATCATAGGGTGGGATGTAGAGTTCTGGCATACCGTTTGATTGCTGATTTTGAGAGACTGGTGCTGTGCGATAGCTTGATAAATCAAAGGTTTGGGAAGATTGGGATTGGGTGCGAGATTGGGGGGTTGCCGATTGGTTTTGATAGGGAGTGTTGTTTCCGATATTCATAGGTTTTTCATCCTTTTCATGATATAATATTCTTATTCTATGATATAATAATGAGATCCATTTGTCAATAGTCTTTGAAAAATATTTTTCAAAAAAGTGCAACCAATTCCACACAAATCACGTCTATGTAAGTGAGGACCTCAAGGAAAGGAGGCAAACAAACCATGATAGATGCCGAAATTTTGGCTATGCTGATCAGCCGTGATGAAAACGGAGTAAATACAATCGAAAAAGAATATGGGAATTACATCAAAACCATCGCATCTCGTGTGGTTACGAGCAAGGAGGATGTGGAGGAGTGTCTCAACGATAGTTTATTGAAACTTTGGCACACCATTCCACCCGTGGTTCCGAAGTCGTTGAAGGCATATATTGGCACGGTTGCACGAAATATCGCCTTAGATTGCTATCGAAAACAAAATACCGTGAAGAGAAAAGCCGAATTTGCCGAACTTTTGGAAGAAATTCAGCAAAGCGAGAATCCAGAATCAGTGGCAGTACAACAGGAAGTCACAAGTTGTATTGATCGCTATCTGACAAAAATCAGCAAGGAAAAACGGTTCTTGTTTCTTGGTCGTTATTATTATGGATACACCATTGCAGAACTCTCAAAAAAAAGGAATTTATCCGAAAGCAAAGTGAAATCAATCTTGTTTCGTATGCGAAAAGAACTGAAAATTCAATTAGAAAAGGATGGTGTATGGGAATGAAAAAAGATATCGTATATCGAGCCATTGGAGAGGTAAACCCAGATTATTTAGACGAATTTGAAGAAATGGAGAAAAAAACGATGAAAAAAAGTTATAAAGGACTGTGTGCCGCTGCTTGCCTTGTGCTACTGATGGGGGCTGGTGTGGTGACTGGATTGACCGACTTGCCTGAAAATGTCAGCAGTTTCTTAGGTATGGAGGACGAAACCCAAATCAAATACCTTGCAAACGCAGCAAGTTCTGTGGATTTGCTTGTGGAGGGGGAACAAGGGGATGTTCACATCAAAGAAGTCATGGGAGATAGCAATGCAATCTACGTCTTTTTTGATTATATTGCTTCAGAAGGGACTATTTTAGACAAAAATCACTACAAATTCCTTTGGGAAGACCCCTCGATAAAACAAAATGAACTGATGTACCAAGTGTATCAACTAGAGGACGAGGACAAAACAGACAACAAACTTTCTTTTGCTTTCCATATTAAAACAGAAAAGAGTTTGGAAGGGGAGGAAATTTCATTGCGCTTGGCAAGTCTGTGTGGCTATGATGACGAGGAATTTAACACTCACAGACGAGATATGATACAATATGATCAAGAAAAAATGATTTTTGTGTTAGATGAGGAGTACATCATGGAAAACCACCCAGAAATTCTGGGTTCTGTGGTGATTTATGAGGAAATCTGGAAGTCTGAGCCGTTCAAGGCAACATTTACAGATCATTCCAATGAATATAAGGTGAAGCACTCTGTGACCTCTGATGGAATTGAGTATACACTGACAAAAGTGTCTATTTCCCCCTTTGCACTCACGTTTCAAGGTGAAGTAAAAGCAGATTCTGACAAAGTTTTGGACAAAAGAGTCAGTGATATTACAGTTCATTATGCTGATGGCACAAGTGAAGAACTGGAATCAAGTGGTAGTCTTGATTTAAAGACTTTCACTTTCAGCTACACTTGTAATTTCCTCCCTCTTTTGACACAGGAAATCGTGGCTGTGACCTATATGGGAGAGAGAATAGAACTATCGGCATAAAAAGAAAGTATCAGCGAGGGAATGAACCCCTCCTAAGTCATAAAAGGCTTGGGAGGGGTTTTTCTTGCATTGCGAGGGATTCTGTGATAGAGTAATAAAAAATAATTTTCAAAATAGCGTTACCACCTTTGCAGAAAATACGTCTATGTTAGTGAGGGGTAAAAGGAGGAGGTGTAAAAGTGAATGACAATGATTTAATCGAACTGCTGATCAATCGCAGCGGTCAAGCTGTAGAGAAAACCCAACAGGAATACGGGAAATATCTGTATAACATTGCTTTTCGAGTCCTTAAAAATCGTGAAGATGCCGAAGAATGTGTCAATGATACTCTACTGAAGGTATGGGAAACCATTCCACCACAGATTCCAAAATCCCTCAAGGCTTATGTGGGGACGGTGGCACGGAATATTTCTCTGGATACTTATCGAAAACAAAATTCAATCAAGAGAAACTCGGAATTTACGGAACTTTTGGAAGAATCGGCGCAATGTCAGGAGCTAAATCCAGAAAAACAAGTGGAACTGAAAGAAGTAGCACAATGTATTTCGGACTATCTGCGCAACCTTCCAGAAGAAAAGAGGTTGCTATTTATCGCACGATATTATCATGGCTACCCTTTGTCCGAGATTGCAAAGGCACGGAATTTGACACAAGGAAAAGTGAAAATGACATTGATGCGTATGAGAAAAGAATTGAAAAAACATTTAGAATCGGAAGGAGTATGGCAATGAAAAATGAAGTGATATATCGTGCAGTGGGGGAGATTGACCCAGATTTATTGGATCATTTTGACCAAAATTACAAAATGACTCGTCTGGAACTGGCAAAACGAAAAGAAAAGAAATCCAAACAAACTTGGAAAATAATCAAGGCGGCAGCTTGTTGTATCTTATTGATGGGCGCTGGTACTGATCTAGTGCGACATTTTGCGGGTAATGGTTATTACGAAGAAAAACTCTCAGGTGGATTCCGTTCCTCTTTTGTTGCGATTACCCATACCGTCTATGAAGAACGAGAGGATGGATTTTATTATATTTTTGAGGGTGCAGAACTTAATATTACCGACTATTGCTCGGATACTGACTACTTTTTTGCACCAGTTTTAGACGCAGGTGGCACAGGTTACATCATGGTGATTGGTGGAAATAAAGGGGAACGTGGTTTCTGGTTAGGACATTATGAGCAAGGAAATTACTTGGTTGGACAGTGGGATAGTGAGATTTATAAGGAAGCTGTGACTGACTTATTTTATGATTTTCCTGTTAGTCCATACCCTCCTCTGATTTGGGCGCACCATGCACCTCATTTTTTAAGCTATGATTTATCTGAAGATTTTTATCAAGAAATTTTGCCTGATGTGGTGGAATTGGACTATGGAACAGCCAACAAAATTGCAGAGATTGGCTATCATATCGAAGGATATGACCTAGAATTTTATAATTTTGCTGAAATGGTGAAGTATGTCCCCTTGGAATTGCAGCGGCAAACAGATTGGTGTACGGGTGTGGGGATCGACCATCCAAAATTTTACTATCAAGAAGGGAATACCTTGGATATTTCTATTTACAATGACTGGTCAGAGGAACGAGAAGCAGAAGTACGGAGGATTTTAGATGAAGTCGGCTTCTCTTATACCTTAGAATTTGTAGAGACATGATGCAATCCCACCTAAATCTCGGTTTAGGTGGGATTATTTTGGAACGTACCACTTGGTGACGCCACAAGCACTGACATTTCAGCCTTTCCATTATGAATAGAGAAGTTACCATAGCAACTCAGAATCAACGAAATAATCGCTTTTCACGATGGTGAAAGAGGGGGAATGTTCAAAATCAGGGGAATATCCATAGGGAAAATCCTTTGTTCGCAAGTCGCTTGCATACACAATATAATCGGAATAGGGTGTTTCATTGAGAAATGTTCCGATTTTCGTCAAATAATACAGATCTCCAATCTGCACAAAGGATGTCCATTCCCGATCATATCCATCAGAATACAAGAAGACAATGGTCATATTATCGCTGACATAATATTCTTCGGCGTATAAATCTTTCTGGGATTGGCTCCCTCTCCCTGAAAACGCATCTTTTTGGTCTTGATTGATATATTGCAACAATTCCAAAAACAAATCTTTTTCCAAAGGTTTATATCCAGATACCATATAATGTTGGTCCACCACCACTTTTTCGATCAAAAAATCTCCAGATAAATAGTATTCATGATAGCTAGTGAGATCCTCTTCTCTAAACTCGTTTTGGTAGGAGTCTAAAAACTGTGGATCATCGCCCATGAACTTATTAACCTTATAATCTAAAATCGCATTTCTAAGAGAAAGAACAGGAGATAACGTGCTAAATTCATAGAAAATAACACAAGTGATGCAAAGTGGAACAATTGACAGAAGCACATAATATAGAGGAGTGTTCCATTCATTTATCTTTTTCACTTTGAGACAACTTGCAACAATTACCAATAAAACAGGTCCTAATGCTAACAAACAAAGGTGAATCAACGACAAAAGTTCAAGACTTGTTTCCCCAGAATCGTTAAACGCAAATGGGAGCATTGTCCAGAGATAGAGCGGAAGTGTGAGCACTGTTGTTCCCACAGCTTTGCAAACTGTTTTCAGGTTTCGATTCATTCGTATTCTCCATAAATCTTCATTTTATCTATACTACGGCACATGGTATATCGGGTTTTAGAGGGTTTTGTTAAGTTTTTTTGATTCTTCCCTCTGAAACAACCAACAAATTCCACTCCCTACTCCATAACAGATAATATCTTCCCACGAAAAGGTGGTCCCCAACAAAATTCTGAAAAATCTGCTATCTCCTAGTCCTAAGAGAGTCACATAATCAAAATATTGCAGAATTTCAATGGAAGTTGCAAAAAGAAAGAGATAAACAGGCAATAATTTGATTGGTTTCGGAAAAATAGTTCTCGTGATAAAGTATAGCAATACCACCACGAGAATGTCACCTACATAGGGACGAATGAAGGCATCACGGACATAGAGTGCGATGATCACTTCAGTGATGAATAGCACCAGTGAAATGGTAGCGAAAAGGGTGCGTTTTTTCATGAGTTCTCCTTTGATACATCATTTATCATCAAATCACAGTTTACTCCTTGCATCATACCACAACGCAACACAAAAAACAAGGTGTATCACAAAATGCGACTAATTTCCCCTCATCGCCCTTTCTCTTAGACGTAGAGGTCTGCTCCTCCATAAGTGGTACAAGTCAAATGGCATAGAAAAAGCCGTCACCGACCTAAGAAGTCAATAACGGCTTTGCGAGGGAGATTATGCTCATTTTCTTGCAAGCAGCAATTCTTGCTCTGCTTTGGTCAAATCATAGAGTTTGCTTGTTTCTTTAAGGTTTGGATCGTCTGTACCTAACAAGATTTTATAGCATGGTACGT
>JAWXUK010000113.1:0-6450 GCA_044432785.1 Eubacteriales bacterium
CATGGCGAGTGGCTCCTTCTGTTAGTGTTGGGTGTGGTAACTTTATTCTAACAGAAAATCCACTCGCTGTGGATATTTTTTTAGGTGTTCAATTTGATTATACAATTAACCGGAATAATATATGATATACTAATCAAATATAAATTTATGTATTATAGTGTAATTTGACTTGCATAAAATGAACGGAGTGAACAATGATGAGACCTTTGATTGGTATAACAACCTATCCATTCCAAGATTGGAAAGCGTACAGACTCGGCGTGGACTATCCGGCATCAATCGAACGAGCTGGAGGAATCCCTGTCATTCTACCTCTGAATCAATATGAGTTACCCAAGAAAGAACTGCTCTCTCGTTTAGATGGGCTCCTGATTCCTGGGGGACCAGATGTGGCACCTCTTTTATACGGAGAAGAGCCATTGAAGGATATCGGCGCCACTTGTCAAGAGCACGATCTCTTTGAAATTTCTATGGTAAAAGAAGCTCGAGATCTGGGTATGCCAATTCTGGGAATTTGTCGTGGACTACAGGTTATCAATGTGGCATTTGGTGGAACCCTTTGGCAACACATCCCTGCAGCACCAGGCACCCCTATTTGCCATGTGCAAGATTTGCTAAAAAGGGGTGAATTAACCCACACAGTCACAGTAACACCCGAGAGCTCCCTTGCGAAAGTGTTGGGGAAGACCTCGACTTTGGTGAACACCTACCACCATCAAGCAGCCAAGGATGTCGCACCAGGATTCAAAGCTTGTGCGCACTCAAAAGAGGATGGAATCATCGAGGCCATCGAATCAGAGGATGGAATTTTGGCAGTTCAATGGCACCCCGAAAACCTCTCTCTTTGTTACGAGGACCATGCGAAACTCTTCTCCTATTTGGTCGATCGTAGCAAAGAAACGAACCATCGCTAATTCCAAGCCTACATTTCACGTCGCTGTTAAGCACAATTGTGTTTTCAGAATATATGTAACCGTAGAAAGGATATGAACTCATGAAAAAATTACTCTTGCTCACCCTATCCACATGTCTTATGCTCACACTTGCAAGTTGTGCAGCATCCGACACATCTTCAGGGGGTGCCACTGCTGGCACATCAACCCCATCCACCTCTGCTCAAGGGGGCAGTGCGGATATCATCGCTGTCATGTCAGATGATATGGTCAGTTTTGATCCATTGGTCAGTTCAGCTCTTATCAACCAAAATATTTTAAACCTGATTTACGATCGTCTATTCCAATTAGATGAAAACCTTCAAGGAACCCCATATCTAGTCACAAATTACGAATGGATCGATGCAGTCACCTGTGAATTGACCATTCACGACAATGTGACCTATCCAACCGGCGAAGTGATGGATACTGGAGATGTTAAATTCTCGCTCGAACATGCTGTATCCAACGGATATCTCACCTTTATCGACGAAGTCGAGATTGTGGATGCTACCACCTTTATCATCCATTGTACAGGTGCATATCCAGCACTCCCCACAGCACTTGCAGGTAGAACAACCTACATCATTCAAGAAGAATATTACACAGAAGCCATCTCTTCAGGCGACTGGAGCGAGCCACAAGGCTCTGGCCGTTACACCCTTGGCAGTCGTGCTGTTGGTGATAGCGTGACCTTGCTTGCAAAAGAAGATTACTGGAACCAAGAGGATGCTGCTCTAAACGATAGCTTGACCTTTAAGGTCATTCCTGAGGGTCTAAACCGTACCATCATGGTTGAAACTGGCGAAGCTGATTTGAACATCAACTTTGCAACTGCCGACTACGATAGAGCAACCTCCGATACCTCGCTGCACTTGTGGGAGCATTACTCCTCTAACGTGTTCTTCCTTGGTCTCGACAACAAAAACGAACACCTAAGCAATGTTCTTGTGCGTCAAGCCATCAACTACGCAATCGATCGTGAGGCTGTGGTTCTAGCTGCCTATGACGGACTTGGAACTGCACACTACTCTACCATTCCTTCGAGTGGTATTGGCTATGTCGAAAATCCAGGCAACTATAGCTACGACCTAGATAAAGCAAAAGATTTGATGGACCAAGCTGGCTATGCTGCTGGCTTTGATATCACAATTTCTGCTTGGAACGACACCAATGAAAAAATTGCAACCGTGGTGCAGGCTTATCTCCTTCAAATTGGCATCACTGCCGAAATCGTCCGCATCGAGAGTAGCAGTATGATGAACAACCTAGCCGTTGCTGGCGAGTGTCCAATGTGGATTTACTCTTGGGGTTGCTACGCAGATCCTGACTTGCACCTTGGTTCTATCTTCACACAAGCACGTCTTGGCTCGACAAACTGGTTCCGTTTTGACGACGACACCTTTGAAGGGCTCTACCTTGAAGCTCGTGATACAGATGAAGCTGTTCGTATCGCTGCTTATGGCGAAGTCCAAAGCTACCTAGCCGAGCAAGGTGCAGCTGCGCCTTTGTTCATCAATCGCATTTTCGCCCTATCCAATTCCGAACTCCAAGGTGTGCAGTTAAATACGGAATCTCCAATGAATTATCACACCCTACATTATTAATCAACACAATATAGTTCATGAAAAGGAGGAATGTGGGTCTTGTATAAGCCCACATTCTCCTTATATTTAAGGAGGTATGTTATGCATAAATATATAGCGAAGCGGCTTCTATTGCTCATCCCAGTTTTGATGGGGGTGCTTTTGATTGTATATCTGATTCTCTATTTAACTCCAGGTGATATTACATCCCTCATTTTGGGCACGGAATATACAGACGAAGCTGCAGCCATCCTGCGTGCTAACTTGGGACTTGATAAACCCTTTTTGGCACAATATTTCGACTATATTTTCACCTTGTGCCAAGGAAGTTTTGGGAACTCTTATTTCACCGGAGAACCCATTATCAACGAAATTCGGATACGACTACCAAATACCCTTAAAATTTTGGTGGTTTCCATGATATTTTGTATCGTTTTGTCCATTCCAATTGGAGTTCAAGCAGCGGCAAAACCAAATTCCCCTCTGTCTGCATTTTCCACCATCTTTGCCCTTTTGGGTTTGGCCACACCAAACTTTTGGTTGGGGCTTATGATGATTTTGTGCTTCTCGCTGTACTTAGGTTGGCTACCTTCTGCAGGATTAGATACCACTGCCTCGATTATCATGCCTGCGATCACTGTGGGAACAGGTAACATGGCTGGAACCATGCGTATTACGAGAGCCTCGATGCAAGAATCAATTCGTCAAGATTATGTCCGTACGGCACGCTCAAAAGGTCTGCGCAAAGGTCGCATCATCTATCGTCACGCTCTTCCAAATGCCCTGCTCCCTACCATCACCGTGATCGGTATGGATATCGGCTATCTGATTGGTGGCGCTGTGCTAACCGAAACCGTGTTCTCCATCCCTGGCATCGGCCGTATGATGGTAACCTCTATTCAACAACGTGATACCCCCTCTGTGTTGGCATGTATTCTGATTATGTCAGCAGGTGTGGGACTTGCAAGTTTAGCAGTGGATATCGTCTATGCTATGGTGGATCCAAGAATCAAAGCAAAATACGTTTCAGGAGGTAAAGTGTAATGAATATACTAGATACAACCCCTGATTATGAAAAAATGACCCGAAAAGAAATTCTTAAAACCTTCAAGAAAAGAAGTCGTATGTACGAAATTTCCAAATCCTATTGCCGTAACAAGTTGGCAGTGGTGGGATTGGTGATTTTCACAATCCTTGTTGGACTTGCTGTTTGTGCCCCCTTATACTTAGACTACGAATCCATGTGCATCTCCATCGACCCCGTCAATCGTCTTCTCCCGATTGGCACGCCAGGGCATCTTTTGGGCACTGATGAAATGGGTCGTGATGTTTGGGCACGTCTTATCTATGGTGCTCGTATCTCGCTTAAAATCGGTTTCCTTGGAGTCATCTTTGGCCTGATTATTGGTGGGGCAATGGGCGCTATTGCCGGCTATTTTGGTGGAATCATCGACGACATAGTCATGAGAATTATGGACGTGTTTAACTGCCTACCATCAGTTCTACTAGCCATCGCAATTGTGGCTGCCTTTGGTACCAGTGAATTTAATATGCTCATCGCCATCGGAGTAGGACGTATTCCCGCATTTGCTCGTGTGGTGCGCTCCTCTGTGCTCTCTGTTTCTGGGATGGAATATGTCGAAGCAGCAAGAGCCATTGGTGCAACCGATACCACCATTATTTTAAAGCACGTCTTGGTCAACAGCTTAGCTCCCATCATCGTGCAAACCACCCTAGGGGTCGCAGGGTGCATCTCGTCCATCTCTGCGCTTAGCTTTATCGGCCTCGGAATTCAAGCTCCTACCCCAGAATGGGGCAATATGCTGGCCTATGGGCGTGCCTATATGCGGGATCACATGAATATGGTTTTAGCCCCTGGGTTTGCCATTTTCTTCACCATTCTATCTTTAAATCTGATTGGTGATGGCCTGCGAGATGCCCTAGATCCAAGACTAAAGCAGTGAGGTCGCCTATGAAAAAAGATACGATTTTAGAAATCCAAGATTTACGCATCCATTTTGTCAGTACTGACGAAACGGTTCAGGCTGTCAATGGGATAAACCTCCACATCAAAAAAGGTGAGACCTTAGGTCTTGTGGGTGAAACCGGGGCTGGTAAAACCACCACTGCGCTCTCTATCTTAAATCAAATCCCCGAGCCTCAGGGCAAAGTGGTCAGTGGCAAGATTTTACTGGAACCCTCAGTCCAGTCTCAGGAAGGCGAGGATACCCCCTCTCCCGAACCCATCGATATCTTCTCGAAAAAAGAGGAAGAGATGGAAGAGGTTCGTGGAAAAGAGGTCGCTATGATCTTCCAAGATCCTATGACAGCGCTAAACCCCGTGCTCACAGTGGGAGAGCAAATTGCCGAAGGCATTATTATGCACGAAAATCTCAACTACAAAGAGGGAATGGAGCGTGCAAAAAAAATGCTAGAGACAGTGGGTATCCCTGCCGAGCGCTACTTAGACTATCCACACCAGTTCTCAGGTGGAATGAAGCAACGTGTGCTGATCGCCATCGCTCTCGCTTGCAAACCCAGACTGCTAATAGCAGACGAGCCCACTACAGCCCTTGATGTGACCATCCAAGCTCAGGTGCTAGACTTGATGCGCCAACTCAAAGCAGAGTCGGAAATGTCCATGTTGATGATCACCCACGACTTTGGAATTGTCGCCGAAACTTGCGACCGAGTATCCGTTATGTATGCAGGTCGACTGGTAGAAACCGGCAGTTTAGAGGATATTTTCGATGGTCATCTCCACCCCTATACCCGTGGATTATTCGACTCGATACCAGATATCACACGAGTGCAAAGCAAGTTGCGCCCTATCAACGGGCTCTTGCCAAACCCAGCAGATTTGCCGGTCGGTTGTGCTTTTCACCCACGATGTGAGTATGCCACCCAACGCTGTACCGAGGAAGTGCCTACTACAAGAGAAATTTCCGAAACCCATTTTGTAGAGTGTTGGCTTTATGAATCCACCGACCAATGTATGTTAAAAAAGGGGGAGTTTGAAGATGGCTGATGTACTACTAGAAGTAAAAAACCTAACCAAATATTTCGATACCCCTCGTGGAAAACTTCATGCAGTGGATAATGTGAGTTTCTCTATCGAACGTGGGAAAACCCTTGGCATCGTGGGAGAATCTGGCTGTGGAAAATCTACCACAGGGCGTGCTATTTTACGTCTGGTAGAACCCACTTCAGGAGAGATCATGTTTGATGGAGTGTCGGTTCCTGATCTGCGTCCTCGCCAAATGCGTGAGATGCGCAAAGAAATGCAACTCATTTTTCAGGATCCATTTTCCTCGCTCAATCCACGCAAAACCGTTACGCAAACCATCGAAGAACCGATCAAACTAACAGGAGAATATCCCGATAGCGACGTTCGTTTTCGTCGTGTGTTAGAGCTCATGGACATTGTGGGTCTTGATAAACGTCTGGTAAATACCTATCCGCATGAGCTCGACGGAGGTCGTCGTCAACGCATCGGCATTGCTCGAGCATTGGCAATGAATCCGAAATTTATCGTCTGTGACGAGCCGGTTTCTGCTTTGGATGTCTCTATTCAGGCGCAAATCCTCAATCTAATGAGCGAAATACAGAAAGAATTAAGCTTGACGTACATTTTTATCACCCATGATTTATCGGTGGTAAAGCATATCTCCGATGAAATTGCCGTGATGTATCTAGGGCAGGTCATCGAGCAGACCAGCTCACAAGCGCTCTTTCGCAATCCCTTGCACCCCTATACCAAGGCGTTGTTATCTGCCATTCCAGCGCCCCGTTTGCGAGACCGAGGCGAGAGAATTATTCTACGGGGCGAGATTACCTCCCCCATCAATCCCCAGCCTATTTGCCGTTTTTCCAATCGTTGCAATTTGGCTAGCGATGTCTGCACAAGCAGTCCCCTCCTCTTAAAGAGGTCG
>JAWXUK010000114.1:0-6396 GCA_044432785.1 Eubacteriales bacterium
CCATTTCCCCACAGTTCGAGATCACACGAAACCCCTCGCCCCCTAGCTCCTTGATAATGCCAGGGATTTTTGTGAAAATGTGGGCAACGATGTCGCTGTTTTGCTCGGTGATGGCACCACAGGACTCGATATGCTCCTTGGGAATAATCAAAAAGTGGATGGGAGCCTTGCCATCAATATCATGAAAGGCGAGACATTTCTCGTCCTCGTAGACCTTTTTCGATGGAATATTCCCAGCGAGGATCTCACAAAAAATACAACTCATAGCGTTCTCCTATTTCATGACCTCTGCAACGAAATCGTCCACGGCAGCAAGGGCATCATCCAATTTGAGGAGGTTTGTCCCTCCACCCATGGCAGTTTCTGCCTTTCCACCACCCTTGCCTCCACAAATGGGGGCGATGTGCTTGATGATATCTCCGGCCTTAACCCCTTTTGCGATGGCTTCCTTCCCACAGGTGGCAAGAAGGGTGATTTTCCCGTCGTTGACCACCGAGAGCACTGCCACAATGTTTGGATGCTTATCACGGAGAAGGTCTCCCATTTGACGTAGGGTGTTGCCATCTCCCTCTTGCGCCATGGTGGTCATGACCTTGAGGTCTCCCACAGGGTGCGCCGAAATCAAGAAGCGATCGGCTTCCCCGGCAGCTTCCTTTGCTTTGAACCGTTCCACCATTTGGATGAGCACCTTCATCTCGTGAATGGTGCTGTTGACCTTTTCTTTGAGATCGGCAGGGTTGGTTTTGAGATTGCTTGAAATCTCTAAGATAAGAGCTTGATCTTCTTTGGTTTGTGTGAGTGAAGCAAGCCCTGTGATAGCCTCGATGCGACGCACCCCAGCTGCCACCGAAAACTCACTGGTAATACGGAAAAGCCCCACTTGCGCCGAGTTTGTCAGGTGGGTACCACCACAGAGCTCGACGGAATATTGGTTCATATTCACCACTCGCACACGATCGCCGTACTTCTCCCCGAAGAGAGCAGTAGCGCCAGATTGCTTTGCCTCCTCTATCGTCATTTCTTTTGTCACGATGGGGTGCCCCTCTAGTACGGCATGGTTGACCAGATTTTCCACCTCTGCAATTTCTTGTGGTGTCATGGCAGAGAAGTGGGTGAAGTCAAACCGAAGGGAATCGGTATCCACAAGGGAACCGGCTTGGTGGACGTGTTCTCCGAGCACCTCTTGGAGTGCCTTATGGAGGAGGTGGGTTGCCGAGTGGGCACGAGAAATGGCAAGTCGATGCTTGGTATCAATGGTGGCAGTGACACCATCGTTCACAGAAAAACTGCCCTCGGTCACACGACCATAATGCATATATTTGCCACCTTTATTAGACTGGACATCGGTGACCGTAAAAATACCATTTTTCGAGGAAATGGTTCCGTGATCTCCCAGTTGACCACCCATTTCAGCGTAGAAAGGACTGTGTTCCAGTACCATAATACCATCATTACCGGTGATGAGCTCATCACGGAGTTCCCCTTCGGAAACAAGAGCGAGGATCTTGGTCTCGGTGGAGGTGTGATCATATCCAGTAAAGGTGGTCGCGGGCATCTCTTTGCCAAATTCGATCCCAGCCCAACCCAGATCACCCAGTGCCTCACGAGCCTTGCGTGCTCGATTGCGTTGCTCCTCCATTAAGGACTTAAATTGCTCCACATCCACGGTCAGTCCACTCTCCTCCACCATTTCTAAGGTAAGGTCGATGGGGAAACCGTAGGTATCATATAACTTAAAGGCATCCTCGCCCGAGAACACGGTTGCCTTGCTCGCTTTGTGGGAGGACATCATCTCGTCGAAAATTTTCATCCCACTATCGATGGTCTTTGCAAAATTCTCTTCCTCGACACGGATGATTTTGGTGATATAACCCTCTCGCTCCACCAAATCAGGGTAGGCGACTTTATTTTCGGAGATCACGGTCTCACATACTTCAAATAGGAAAGGATGATTGACCCCGAGCAGTTTTCCATGACGTGCTGCACGACGGAGCAGACGACGAAGCACATAGCCACGACCCTCGTTCGAGGGGAGCACTCCGTCCGAAATCATCATGGTAGCAGATCGAATATGGTCGGTGATGACACGGAGGGAGACGTCGGTGGCAGCGCTTGTGCCATAGCTCGCACCGGTGAGCTCGGTGACCTTAGCTGTGATTTTGCGCACGGTATCCACATCAAAGAGGGAGAACACCCCTTGACAGACACAGGCAAGGCGCTCGAGCCCCATGCCGGTATCGATGTTTTTCTGTGCCAGTTCGGCGTAATTGTCATGCCCATCGCTATCGAATTGAGTAAAGACGTTGTTCCATACCTCTATATAGCGATCGCACTCACACCCCACGGTGCAGGTAGGGCTACCACAACCATATTGCTCCCCACGGTCGTAGTAGACTTCAGAGCAAGGGCCACAGGGACCAGAACCATGCTCCCAGAAGTTATCTGCCTTGCCAAAGCGAAAGATTCTCTCGGCAGGGATGTTCATGGTCTTGTTCCAAATTTCGAATGCCTCTTCGTCATCTACATAAATAGAAGGATAGAGGAGGTCGGGATCCAATCCCACCCATTTGTCATCGGTCAAAAACTCCCAACACCAAGCAATTGCCTCGGTCTTGAAGTAGTCCCCGAACGAGAAATTGCCCAGCATCTCGAAATAGGTGCCGTGCCGTGCAGTTTTACCGATATTCTCGATATCGCCGGTACGAATACACTTTTGGCAAGTGGTGACACGGGTACGAGGGGGAACGGCCTCTCCGGTAAACCAAGGTTTCATGGGCGCCATACCCGAGTTAATTAAAAGGAGAGAGGCATCGTCTTTTGGGACGAGGGAAAAACTAGGTAAGCGCAAATGTCCTTTGCTCTCGAAGAAAGAGAGAAAGAGCTCACGCAGTTCATTTAATCCAAAGGGGGTTGGTTGTTTCATGGGAATACCTCCGTTCAAAGTTCAAAAAATTCATAACCTTTCTAAGTGTACCATAAAAACCGATAAAGTCAAGAAGTTCCCTGTAAGTTTTTGCGTGGTGGGGGAGGGGAGGTTGGGATTTTTCCACGCAAGATCGTGCGTAAACTTGTGCAACATCACAAAAATCATACAAAAATCGAAATTATACAGATAGTTTTGACGCACTATTTTGAAAAATTATAAGCACTAAATTGATAAAACGGCAAACTTATTTCATGTAAAATGACAATGTAACTGATTTGACGGTGGCGTCAATTATCATTTTTAGTCATTTTGACGGTTGCAATTTGTGGCTAAATAAGTTACAATGTGGTTACAAAAGTAACAGGCGTCACCTGTTGCTGTCATAAAAATGACAAATTTATTCATTTATTGGAGTGTATATTATGAAACGCAAATTATTCACATTGATGCTGGTCACCCTATCGATTTTATCGCTAATGGGCGCCAGTTACGCTAGAGACCGAGCGGAAACCATTGTCTCTGTCACAGCAGGATCCAGTCTGCTCGAGGCACAACCTGCCAGCAATTACGTTGCACAAAATGCCGTCAGCGCTCTTGATTTTGCTGTGGACTACAGCATCATTATCGACGGGCAAGCTGCTGCGCTGAAAACCCATCGCACTGAAATTGAAGGGGTGACCTATGTCGCTCTTGTCAACATGGTAAAAATGCTCAACATCTCGGCAAATATCGCATGGGATGCCGAGACAAACGCAACCACTATTACCACAGATGATCTCACCTTCACAGCCCAAGAGGGGATGATGTACGTTGTAGCAAACGAGCGCTATCTCTATCTCTCACAAGGCGTGGTGGTCCAAAATGGCACAATGCTCCTGCCTCTCGAAACCATTGTCGAGGCACTGGGTGGAACAATGGTTGAAGTCGAAGGATTGGATGCCTATCAAATTGCTCGTGGCACAAGCGCCATTTTAGCTGGCGACGAATTCTATAACGAGGAAGATCTTTTCTGGCTCTCCCGTGTGGTCTATGCCGAGAGTGGACACGAACCTCTCAGTGGTCAAATGGGGGTTGCTATGGTGGTCATGAAACGTGTGGAAGACCCACGTTACCCAGATACCATCCATGATGTACTGGCGCAAAACAACCAATTTTCCACCTATAAAAACGGCGCCCTCGCCGATCGCACCCCGAACGAGAGCAGCACCATCGCAGCGAAACTCGTGTTAGACGGTGGCATTGTGGAAAGTCTTGTGGCTGCAACCCACTTTGATTCCATTCCTTCTGGCAGCTGGGCAGATCGCAATCTCGATACCATTGAGGTCATCGGGGGACACAGATTCTACGGTTAATATCTTCCATCCACCCCTTTCACGGGGTGGATTTTTTTATCTTGAAATCCTTTCAATAACAGATGTCCACGCAGTTATTATTTTTTCGGATAAAGATTTGCATTTTTGCAAACAATGTAGTATAATGAATAGAATGACCGATTATGCCAAGCAACCAGGAAAGGAATCTCCTATGAATGTAACAAGAACGGAATTACTCCCGAATATCTACCTTCGCACCGTCGAAACCACAAAATTCAAAAGCGCCTACCTCTCTATCTCACTCAAGACCCCTCTGGCAGAGGAAACTGCAACAGCCAATGCGCTTATCGCTGCAGTGCTCCGTCGTGGCACAAAAAACTATCCCGATATGGAAAGCTTAGCCGGAGCTCTCGATGATCTCTATGGTGGCTCGGTGGAACCTGCCATTCGTAAACGTGGGGAAACCCAAGCAGTCACCCTCTTTGCTAGCTTCCTCGACGATGCCTATACCCTGGATAAAAAACCGATACTAGAGTCAGCCGTCGCACTGATGGGAGAGGTATTTCTCCACCCTGTCACGGAAAACGGTGTGTTCGTATCGGAATACGTGACAAGCGAGAAGACGAACCTCCTTCAACGGATTCGCTCTGTGGTCAACAACAAAGGTCAATATGCCAAGAGTCAACTGATCAAACACATGTGCAAAGACGAGGCATTCGGCGTGGAAGGGTTCGGTAGCGAGGAGTATATCCCGGACATCACCCCCGAGAGCTTGTGGGAGCGTTATCAAACCCTCCTTAAAACCTCGGAAATCGAAATTTACCACTGTGGTTCGGCATCTCACGACAGAGTGAAGGTGGCAGTGGAGCAACTGCTCACCCTCCTCCCACCCCGTGGAGAAGTGCTCGACTGTCCTTGCGATATCCGTATCACGGTCCCCGAAACCCCCAACTTCCATGCCCAATCCATGGATGTCACCCAAGGAAAACTAGAACTCGGTTTTCGTACCAGTGGCATCTCGGTATGGGAAGAGGGATGCTATGCCTTGGTCCTTGCCAACGCCATTTTCGGAGGCACCAGTATGTCCAAGCTCTTCATGAACGTGAGAGAAAAGCTCTCGCTGTGCTACTATGCCGGCTCGAACTATGATCGACTTAAGGGAATCCTCACGGTGTCGTCGGGGATCGAATTTGATAAATTCGAAGAGGCGAAGTCCGAAATTCTCGCACAACTAAAAAATATGCAAGAGGGCAAGATCACCACTGAAGAGCTAGAAGGAACACGCAACATCTGGCTAGATGCCATCCGTACTATCGCCGACGAACAGGATGCCCTAGAAGGGTACTGGTTCTCGCAAAGTCTGATCGGCGAGGAAGAGAGTATCCAAGAAGCCATTGAAAAGGCAAAAGCTGTCACCATGGAACAAGTGGTGGAGGTCTCCAAACAAATCAAACTAGATACCATCTACTTCTTGAAAGGACTGGAGGAATGACCATGACAACAACCAGTTACCCTCGCATTGGGGAGAAAATGCACCAAGCAGTGCTTGAGAATGGACTCACTATTTTTATGGTGCCAAAGTCCGACTTCCAAAAGAACTTCGCCTTTTTCGCTACAAAATATGGGGGAATGCACACTCGTTTCTCTCTTGATGATCAAACATGGATAGACTCTCCTGCCGGTGTGGCACACTTCCTCGAGCACAAACTCTTCGATACCGAGGACGGCAATGCCCTCCAAGATTTGGCAAGCAATGGCGCCTCTCCCAATGCCTTCACCAGTAGCGAAATCACAGGCTACTACTTCGAGAGTACCGAAAAATTCCTCGAAAACCTCAAAATTCTCCTCTCCTTTGTCTCGATCCCATGGTTCACCAAAGAATCAGTGGATAAAGAGCAGGGGATCATCGCTCAAGAAATCTGCATGGTAGAGGACAACCCCCAGTGGCGACTCTACAACAATATGCTAGAGGGACTCTACAAGAACCACCCCATTCGTCTCTCGGTGGCGGGGACGGTGGAATCCATCTCCCACATCACAGCAGAGACCCTCTATTCCTGTCACAAAGCCTTCTATAACCCAGCTAACATGGTACTGGTCGCTGCTGGCAACTTCGACCCTGAGGAGCTCATCTCCCTCGCTCAAGAGGTGCTCCCC
>JAWXUK010000115.1:0-6329 GCA_044432785.1 Eubacteriales bacterium
CTATGATCTCCCCAGCCGTCGCAGGGGCAACCTTCCCAGGGAGAGAGGGAGCAACAACCACAAGACGTTCCAGCCTTGCAGCCACCTCGTGATCCACCCCAACCCCTCCACTCGCAAGGTCGATGATCAGTGCCGACTGCTCGAGATCAGTAAGCTCCTTCTCGCCTAACACAAGGGCAGGTACCGTGTTGACAACGCAGTGATAGCTACATAAATACCCCTCTAATTGATCAATCCGATCGCTATCAAACCCATCCGATTGCGCCAGGGCAAGTTGTTCGTATCGCCGAGCCGCCACAGTGACATTCGCGCCGAGCGCCCCGAAGCGCATCGCAGTCGCACGACCCACACGTCCATATCCGATCACCAAGACCCGAGCCCCGTGCAGCGTGATAGGAAGACGTTCCATCGCCACTTGCAAGCACCCTTCAGCCGTAGGGACAGCATTAGCCACCACAAGTTCCTCGCGAGCATAGTAGTCGTGAACGATAATCTCGCTATCCTCTCCAAGGGCAAGAACCTCATCTCCAACACGCCCACCACACACAAAAGAGCGAGGAGAGAGCAAGCCGAGAAGCTCAACGAAATCGAGTTTCTCGCTCGAAAAGGGAGCAAAGACAAAGCCATCTCCATCCACCACAGGCATAGGAAGCACCACGCAGTCAGCAAGCTCAATCCCATCCAAGGTAGAGGGGAATTGATCCGAAAACCCATCCATCCCCCAAGTGCGCACCGTGTGACCATAATCGGCAAGTTGACGAGCCAACCACATTTGTCGCATATCTCCACCCAAAACCCAAAAACTCAAATCATGTTTCATGGACAATCCTCCCTAAAATTAAGGTACCAGAGTACAGCATCCACTCGTCAAAAGGTACAAACCTAACGAGAGACCATCTGAAAACAGTCTATGTTTTAGGACAACAGGGGGTGAATGATCAGAAAAAAACTCTTCTCTCTCGTCAAATTGCACAGAATTTTAGGTGTCTACAAAATAACCAAGAGAATGAGGGGATTTTCCATGGAAGGGGGGGCGAAATGTAACATACTTAATATTCTGAACCCTTGAAAAACCCACTTCTCTTGTCAAAGCCATCTCTGATATTCGAGGAAAGCAACAAAATAACCAAAGGGATTGATATTCTTAGCTAGTTTGACCATTGACAGGACAAAATCATTCCAATATAATAGTGACAAGCTATGAAAATGGCAGATCTATTTTAAAAGAAGGATGAAAAAAGATGAAAAAACTACTCGCAATGGCTCTATCGAGCGCAATGATCCTAGGAACTTTGGCAGGATGCTCCTCCTCCGATTCCGGCAGCACAGGAGGTACCACAACAGGTACAACAACAGGTGATACCACAACCACTACCACCACCGACGGTGGCACCATCAAGGTTGGTATCCTCGCAAATACCACAGGTGGCGCAGCACAATATGGTGTCTCGGTCTCCAACGGCGCAAACTTCTATATCAACCAAGTCAATGAATCCGGTGGTATCAACGGCAAACAAATCGAAGTGGTAGAATATGACGACAAAGGCGAATCTGCCGAAGTCATCTCCCTCTTCAATCGTCTCGAAGGGGACGGAATCTCCGGCGTCATCGGATGCGTGCTCTCCGGCACTTCCATCGCACTTGCTGATGAGACCTATGCAGCCAATATGCCTCAAATCTCTGCCTCTGCAACAGCCTATGGCCTTACCGTCATGGAGGACACAGGCGAAGTGCGTACAAACGTCTTCCGTGCTTGCTTCATCGACCCATTCCAAGGCGAGAAAATGGCAAACTATGCAAGTGAAAAACTATCTGCTACTACAGCAGCTGTCATCTTCTGCTCGGGCGACGACTACTCGGTCGGTCTGAAAGATGCCTTCGTTGCAGAGTGTGAAGCACTCGGTATCACAGTGGTCGCAGAGGAAGCCTACAGCGTGGGCGACGTCTCTTTCCAAGCACAAATGACAACCATCGCAGGTCAAAACCCTGATGTGGTCTTCGTTCCTAACTACTATGAAGATGTCGGACTCATCGTCACCCAAGGTCGTGAAGTTGGTGTCACAGGAACCTTCATCGGTGGCGACGGCTGGGCAGGTGTCAGTGGATATGCTTCTGCAGAAGACCTCGAAGGATCTGTCTACTGCTCTGGCTTTAGTGGCGACGTCGAATTCGAAACCGCTTTCGCAGCAGCCTACAACGTGACCCCTGGCATGTTCGAAGCACTTGGCTACGATGCAGCCCTCCTTATGATCAATGCAATCGAGATCGCAGAGGCAGGCTCGAATGAAGCAGGCTCTGCAGAATATAAACAAGATGTCATCTCGGCTCTGGCTGGCACAAGTGGTGTGGAAGGCCTCACAGGAACCTTCGCATTCGATGAGTTTAACAACCCTATCAAAACAGCTTCCATGATCGAAATCACCTCTGGCGCTGAAGTATTCACAGAACAATACTAAGCCTATTACAAAAAGAACCCTCTCTCTTATATAACTTTGTCCCCCTGTCGTTTGGCAGGGGGACAAAGGCACATTTTAAGGAAAATACAACCCCTCAATTTCACCCAAGCAAACACAAAAAACAACAGACTTTGTCGCTCTTCCCACGAGAAAAGCAGACATTGATCCACCCACTCAAAAAAAGGAGACCGACACAATGGATTTTTTCTCAACACTGCTCAGTCAACTGGTTAACGGACTGCAATCCGGCTCCATCTATGCCTTGGTCGCACTAGGATATAGTATGGTATACGGCATCATTTTGCTCCTCAACTTCGCCCACGGCGATATCATCATGGTAGGAGCCTATGCCGCATGGATTTGCATGGTTAAATTCCAGCTAAACCCCTTCGTATCCATTGTGCTAGCCGTCCTCTCGAGCATGATACTCGGCATTTTAATCGAAAAAATTGCCTATCGCCCTCTTCGCTCGGCGCCTCGCCTATCCCTCTTAATCACAGCCATCGGTGTAGCCTTTTTGCTCGAAAATAGTGCGCAGCTCATCTTCGGCGCAAATTCACAGGTTGTCCCCTCCTTTTTATCAGGTCCCAGCCTGAAAATCGGATCGGTACAAATGAGCTTCACTGCCATGGTCACCATCGTCACCACTTTGATTTCAATGGCAGTCCTCACCTTCCTCGTCCAAAAAACCAAAATGGGCAAGGCAATGCGAGCTGTCTCAGAGGATATGGGAGCTGCCCAACTCATGGGAATCTCCCTCAACGGAACCATCGCCTTCACCTTTGCCATCGGTTCGGCATTGGCCGGAATCGGATCCATCCTCTACCTCTGCGCCTACCCACAGGTGGGACCTTTCATGGGTTCCATGCTCGGACTCAAAGCATTCGTAGCAGCCGTCTTGGGTGGCATCGGATCCATTCCCGGGGCAATGCTCGGTGGATTTGTCATAGGGATCGCAGAGGCACTGGTCACAGCTATGGGACTTTCGGTCTGGAAAGATGGCGTGGTCTTCGCCATCCTAATTATTGTATTGTTAATTCGCCCCACTGGTTTAATGGGCAAAAAAATCGTAGAGAAGGTGTAGCATGAATCAGAAAAAATTATCGGTCAAAGCTCGCTACTGCATCAACACAACGGTAGTGCTCGCCATCATCCTCGCCACCTACTTCGTCATGATAGGGCAATCCCTCTCAAACTATGTTGTGGCAATCATCTCGCTTAGTGGCATCAACGTCATCCTTGCCATCTCGCTAAACGTCGCCACAGGCTACCTCGGTCAGCTCCCCTTAGGTCACGCAGGTTTTATGGCAGTCGGGGCTTACACGGCAGGAATCTTCCTGAAAAAGACCCCCATGGCAGACCTCATCTCAGAGGGGGATAAACTGGCACAACTACCTTATATTATCCTCGCTCTCGCCCTCGGAGGGGTGTGCGCAGGATTGGTGGGAATCCTGATTGGTATCCCAGCCCTTCGTTTGCGTGGAGATTACTTGGCAATCATCACCTTAGGGTTTGGCGAGATCATTCGTGTCATCCTCCAAAATATCGACTCTGTTGTGGGCTTCGAGCTCACAGGGGGCACCTCAGGCCTCAAACGTATCCCAAAATTCACCGATATCACCATCGTTGTGGTTTGCGTTGTCATCACCATCACGGTGATCTATATGGTGATGACCTCACGCCAAGGGCGAGCCATCCTCGCCATCCGTGAAAACGAAATCGCAGCCGAGAGTTGTGGCATCAACACCACACGGTACAAGGTCACAGCCTTCGCTCTCTCGGCATTCTTCGCAGGGGTGGCAGGGGCGCTCTATGCAGGCTATGTCGGACTCCTTCAACCCACCACCTTCGGCTTTATGAAATCCATCGAAATCTTGGTCATGGTGGTCCTCGGAGGAATGGGTTCCATGGTGGGATCCCTCATATCAGCCACCACATTAACAGCCGTCCCCCAAATCCTCCTCGCCTTTGATAAATATCGTATGGTGGTCTACTCCATCCTCCTTATCTTGGTCATGATTTTCCGTCCCAAAGGACTCTTTGGCACGTGGGAATTCTCCCTCACACGGATCATCGAGCGCATCCTAAACGGCAAACCCCAAACCATCGCAAAGGAGGAAGAATCAGCATGAAACCAGAAACGAAATTAGTCCCCCAACCGGTCACAAACTTCATCCCAGAACGTGACCTCGACAAAACCCCCATCCTCGAATGTCGTCGCCTCGGCATCGACTTCGGAGGGCTCGCAGCCGTCAAGGACTTCAACATCGCCATCGGTCGCACTGAAATCGCAGGACTGATCGGCCCCAACGGCGCAGGAAAAACAACCCTCTTTAACCTCCTCACCAAGGTCTACCAACCCACAAGGGGGACCATCCTCCTCGACGGACTAGATACAAGCTCGATGAATACGGCACAGGTCAACCAAAATGGGATCGCCAGAACCTTCCAAAATATCAGACTGTTCAATCAGCTATCGGTCATAGATAACGTTAAGGTCGGGCTCCATAACCAGCTCAAATACAATATGCCCACAGGGATATTCCGTCTCCCCAAATATTGGCAAAATGAGAAGGTGGCAATCGCAAATGCGATGGAACTCCTCTCCATTTTCTCAATGGAAGACCTCGCAGAGGCGCAGGCAGGATCCCTCCCTTACGGCGCACAACGTCGCCTAGAAATCGTCAGGGCACTCGCCACAAATCCAGCGCTCCTACTCCTAGACGAACCAGCAGCCGGCATGAACCCCTCAGAAACAGCAGAACTCATGGAAAACATCGTCAAAATCCGTGATACCTTCCAAATTGCAGTCATGCTCATCGAACATGATATGAGCCTAGTCATGGGAATTTGCGAGGGAATTTGCGTCTTAAACTTCGGTGAAATCATCGCCAAAGGAACACCAAGCGAAATCCAAGCAAACCCCAAAGTAGTAGAAGCATACCTCGGCGCACCCAAAAAAGAGAAGGAGGATTAACCCATGTTAAAAGTAGAAGATATCAACGTATACTACGGGGCAATCCATGCCGTCAAAGGGGTTAGCTTCGAGGTAAACGAGGGGGAAATCGTCACCTTGATCGGGGCAAACGGTGCAGGCAAATCCACCATCCTCAAAACGGTCTCGGCGCTCCTCCCAAGCAAAACAGGATCCATCGAATTTCTCGGAGAAAAACTCGGCAATCTCCCTCCCCACAAAATCGTCACACGAGGACTCGCCCACGTCCCCGAAGGTCGCAGAATCTTCCTGCAAATGACGGTGGAAGAGAACCTTGAAATGGGCGCCTACACCCAAAAAGGCCCCGAAGTCGCAGAGTGGATGGAGGATGTCTATACCAGATTCCCACGCATGGCAGAGCGCAAAAAGCAGATTGCAGGCACCCTCTCAGGGGGAGAACAGCAGATGCTCGCTATGGGACGTGCCCTCATGTCCCGTCCAAAACTCCTCATGCTAGATGAACCCTCCATGGGACTCGCACC
This sequence comes from Eubacteriales bacterium, assembly GCA_044432785.1. Lineage (GTDB taxonomy): Bacteria > Bacillota > Clostridia > Oscillospirales > Oscillospiraceae > JAWXUK01. Next base: position 5,934 of record JAWXUK010000115.1, read on the forward strand.
CATTTTAATCGAGCAAATCTTCGACATCATCTTAGAGCTCAACCAAAAAGGAACCACCATTTTATTGGTGGAGCAAAACGCACAAATGGCACTTTCCATCGCACACCGTGGCTACGTCCTCGAAACAGGAAAGATCGTCACCACAGGCACAGGAAAAGATTTAATCACCGATGAAGCTGTCAAAAAAGCATATCTCGGCGATCATCAATAAAGAAGGAGATAATAGAAATGTTTTGTCCGAAATGTGGGAAAGACCTACTCGACTCTGCGAAATTCTGTGGTGGATGTGGGAATCAAGTCACCCCAAAAACACCCCCAGTGGTAGAGACCCCTCCAGTGGTAGAGACCCCTCCAGTGGTAGAGACCCCTCCAGTGGTAGAGACCCCTCCAGTGGTA
>JAWXUK010000116.1:0-6297 GCA_044432785.1 Eubacteriales bacterium
TTGTTGACCTCTTTGATGATGTCGAAGATCCCACGCACCACGATGGGTGCAAGACCGAGGGAGGGTTCGTCCATCATCATGATTTTTGGGTGGGACATCAGGGCACGACCCACAGCGAGTATCTGTTGCTCTCCCCCTGATAGGGTGCCTGCTGCCTGCCAACTGCGCTCTTCCAGTCGAGGAAATAGGTCGTAGATCCAACGAATGTCCTCATCGAGGTCGTCCTTTCGTAGGTAAGCGCCGATTTTGAGATTTTCGAGGACGGTCATGTCGGCAAAGACACGTCGCCCCTCTGGGACGAGAGTGATCCCCTTGGAGACAATGCTGTCGGGGGTTTGTCCTGAAATCTCTTCCCCTTGGTAGATGATGGAGCCTGAAGCCGGCTTAATGAGCCCTGCGATTGTGCGCAGTGTGGTGGATTTTCCAGCGCCATTTGCTCCAATCAAGGTGACGATCTGCCCCTCTTCCACCGAGAGGGAGATCCCCTTGACAGCCTGAATACCACCGTAGCTGACGGCAAGATTATCAATTTGTAGCATCATCTTCCACCCCCAAATAGGCCGAAATTACCTTCGGATTTGCTTGAATTTCCGATGGAATCCCTTGTGCTATCAGTGCGCCGAAGTCGAGCACATAGATGCGATCCGAAATTTCCATCACCAAGTCCATGTGGTGCTCGATCATGAGCACGGACAGTTTATATTGACTGCGAATTTCTTCGATAAAGGCAGTGAGCTCCTGTGTTTCCTGTGGGTTCATTCCTGCAGCAGGTTCGTCTAAGAGCAAAAGTTTGGGCGAAGTGGCAAGACCACGCGCAATCTCGAGCCGACGTTGCAATCCGTAGGGGAGGGAGCCTGCCAGTTCGTTTTGTAGGTGAAGCATATTTTGCTCTTCAAGGAGGGCGAGTGCCTCGTCCCTCATGCGTTTTTCCTCTTTGTGGTTGAGCCGTAGGGTGGCAGAAAAGAGGTTTTGCTTGGCTCGCATATGCTTTGCAATGAGGACGTTATCGAGTACTGTGAGTGCTGAAAAGAGCCGAATATTTTGGAAGGTTCGCGCGATTCCAGCTTTGGTAATTTGGTCGGGGGTGGGAGCGAGACGATTTTTGAAGTCCCCAGCACCCTTTCCAAGGTAGTTTTTTGCTATATTTTTATTGGGGAAATTCTCGATTAAGGCAGTCCCTTGAAAGGCGACAGCCCCGTTTGTAGGTTCGTAAACACCAGTGATACAGTTAAATGCGGTGGTTTTTCCGGCGCCGTTTGGGCCGATGAGGGCCACGATTTCCCCCTCGTTTACCTTGAGAGAGAGATCGTTGACAGCCACAACACCACCGAACTGCATGGTGATATGATCGACGTGAAGAACTGGAATCATGCTACTTCACCTCCCGACTTGTTTTTTTGCGAAAGGGTTTGGTGATGAGGTTAGCCAAACCGTCCCACGAAAATTCTTTGGTTCCCATGATGCCACGATTGTAAAATAGAACGATGATCATGAGCAAGAGGGAGAAAATGACCATACGGAAGCCAGAACGGAAGATGGGGATGGCATAAGAGCCGATATAGACGGGGGAGTCGGCAAATCGGAGGAGTTCTTTGCCGATGGTGATGGCGAAAGCCCCGATGACCGTTCCTGTGACAGATCCCAATCCACCGAGCACCACGATGAGCAATAGCTCGTAAGTGAGGGCGATTTTAAACTGATTTGGGTCGATTGCAGTGAGGTGAACAGCCAAAAGACCACCACCGATGGCAGCGAAAAAAGCACCAGTGGCAAAGGACATGAGCTTGTGACTTGCGAGGTTGATTCCCATGGCTTGGGCAGCGATTTCGTTCTCTCGAATGGCGAGAAAGGCACGTCCGTAGGAGGATCGAATCATCATCATCATGAGGGTGATGCACAGCCCCACCAAGCCCACGCAGATCCACAGACCATTTCCAGGGAGGCCCATGTGTCGCCACAGGGCTGCAAATGAGGGGATATTTTTGAGTCCGAGTGAGCCATTTGTGAAGGGAGCGAGGTGGTTATTCGAGATACAGACACGAATGATCTCGGAAAAACCTAAGGTTGCGATGGCGAGATAGTCGCTCTTGAGACGAAGGACAGGGGCACCGATGAGCAGAGCGAGGAGTGCTGCCAAGACACCTCCGAGGATGAGTGCAGGGAAAAAAGGGAGGTAGACATCCTCGATGAGGGAGCTTATGGGGGTGACATAGTAGATTGCAGAGCGATTTTCGGGATTTGTGGAGAGCATTCCCACCACATAGGCTCCGATTGCCATAAATCCAGCCTGACCCAAGGAAAACTGTCCCGTAAAGCCGTTGACCAGATTCATCGAGACCCCGATCAGTGCGTAAATGGAGCTAAGTCGGATGATGCTCACGAGGTAGGTGCTACCGATGATTTGCAGATCGAGGAGGGTGATCCAGATCGCAAAGAGGAAGAGGGTGACCGTAGTGAGAACCCATTTTGTGTTTTTTGATAATTGCATTTCGATCACCTCACACTTTATCAATCATTTTTTCGCCAAACAAACCGGTTGGACGGAAAAGGAGCATGACTATCAACAGAACGAAGGTAAAAGCATCGCTATAGCCCGATAATTCGGGAAAGAGTGCCACCAAAAAGGTTTCTACCGTGCCGATGATGAACCCACCCACAGCTGCGCCAGGGATGGAGCCAACCCCACCCAACACTGCAGCGATAAAGCACTTGAGACCGGGCATCATACCACTATAGGGGTAGACCATGGGGCGTGGGGAGAAGTATAAAATAGCGCCCACTGCAGCCAGTGCCGAACCGATGATAAAGGTGGCAGAGATGACACGGTTGATCTTGATTCCCATGAGTTGTGCAGTTTCGAAATCACGTGAGGCAGCACGCATCGCCATGCCAAGTTTTGTCTTTTGCACCAAGTACATCAGCCCTGCGAGGAGGAGTAAGGTCACCACTGGGGTGATCAATGTGACCGATTGGGTGGTGATGGGGCCGAGGGTGATGGGAATTTGCAAAAATGGAATGGAGGGGAAGGGTTTTGGAAGTCCTGTGAAGAGATAGGTGGCTAAATTTTGCAAAAAGAAGGACACTCCAATGGCCGAAATCATGATGGACATTCGAGGTGCAGAACGCAATGGGCGATAGGCAATCTGCTCGATGGTGGCACCGAGGAGGGCTGTAAATCCGATGACCAATGGAATGGAGAGGTACCAAGGAATGGAAAAATTAGTCATGGAAAAGATGGTGAAATAGCCAGCCATCATGAAAATATCTCCGTGTGCAAAGTTGATCAGGCGCAAAATACCATAGACCATCGTATATCCGATGGCGATCAAGGCGTAGGCACTGCCGATGGATAGGCTAGTGACACAGCTTTGTAAAAAGGTGGCAAGTCCCATGTCGAAAATCTCCTTTTGAATGAATGGTGATACCAATGAAATAAAACACCCCCTAAAAACTGGAGTTCTTAGGGGGTGTTAAAACCTAATGTTGGGTTTTTAATCTTGTAGTTGATTTTGGCTGTCTTGCAAACCAAAAACTTCCCCGTATCGTGGGTGAACACGGCTAAACAGATGGGTGAAGGATTAGCCGATGTCTGTCATGGTGATGGTATCGAAGTAGGTGAGTGTGCCGTCGGTCACAGCTTTGAGGACAGCAGAGTCTTTGGAGACATCGCCGTTTTCATCAAATGCGATGGGGCCGGTAACACCGGTCATAGAGACAGAGGTGAGGGCGTCACGCACAGCAGCAGAATCCACAGAGTCGGCAGCTTCGATGGCATCGAGGGCTGCCATGTAAGCATCGTAGCCCAATGCAGTGACCACGTTGATGGTATCTGTGCTAAAAGCTGTTTTGTAGCCGTTTACAAAGTCGGCAACATCGCTTGCACTATCGTCGAAGAAGGTGGAGACCACAACACCTTCGGCACAGCCAGGTGCGCCAGCTTCTGCAGTGGCAATCATTTCTGCGTTATCCCAGGTATCAGGGCCGATGAAGACCACATCAAGTCCGAGGGCTTGTGCTTGTTGGAGGATGACCGGTGCCGCAGTGATGGAGCAAGGGGAGAACACCACTTGTGCGCCAGAAGATTTGATATTTTGGAGGAGTGCGCTGTAGTCGGGGTTGTTGGCTGGGAATTGTTGGTCGGAGACCACTTCGCCACCGAGGGCTGTGTAGCTATCTTTGAAGAATGAACCCAGACCGATGGAGTAGTCATCCCCGATTTGTGTGAGGATGGCTGCTTTCTCATAGCCAGCGCTGATGGAGTAGGATGCCAACACGCTTGCTTGGAAGGAATCGAGGAAGCAAACACGGAAGTAGTAATCGTTACCTAGTGTGACCTGTGGGTTTGTGCAGGATGCGCCGATGGCTGGGATCAGTGCCTCTTGGAAGACAGAACCAGCAGCGATGGCAACTGCAGAGCCATAGGATCCCACAACAGCTGTGACACCTTGGTTGACGAGGTAGTTTGCTGCAGTGACAGCCTCGGATTTATCGGATTTGTTATCGGAGAGAACGAGTTCCACGGTGTAGGTCTCGCCACCGACAGTGACTTCGGGACGAACTTGGTTTGCGTATTCCACGCCGTTCACCTCAAGTTGACCGCCGCCACCATTTTCCCCTGTAGTGGGTTCAAAGACGCCGATTTTCAGTACACCACCACCGGTTGTGGTATCGGTGCTAGGGGTGGAAGTGGTCCCTGTGGTGGTCCCGGTGGACGAAGTGTCAGGTGGGGTGGTGGAGCAACCGACCAGTGCGGTGAGTAGGACGGATGCAGACAGGGTGAGCGCAAGTAGCTTTTTCATGTTTCATTCTCCTTTTTTTGTGATCACTTAGGATAAGGGTTCGGATGAACACCTTTCCTAGTTAAATAAACTATACACGAAATCACATAATTATGCAAGGGAAAAGGAGGGATAAAGAGTAAGTTTTCCCTTTTGCACTAGGAATGGAGTAGGGCAGAAAAAAAATATGTGAATATTATCCAAGAAAATTCAGAACATTTGCTCTACATTTCGCTGGTCGAAGTAGGGAGAGAATCGGTATTCTTTTTGGTATATTGATAGAAAAAATAGATCATAATGATCTGCACAAAGGTGGAAGAAGGGGTGGCAAGACCGATGAGAAAGAGGGAGGTATTCTCGACCTTGCTTAGGAGATAGGCGAGTGGAATCCGAATACAAAAGGCGCTAAAGACAGCTTGGAACATGACAAAAGTTGTGTGTCCACAGCCGTTGAAATAGCCACAAGCGCAAAACATGATAGCGACAAAGACGCAATCAAAGGAGTAGGACTTCAGATACTCGAGGGCAGCGATGGTGGTTGCTTCGTCAGGCTTAAATGGAGTGGTGAAGAGGGTGCCGTGAAATGCCGAGAGGTAGGCAGTGATAAAGCCGAAACTCAGGGAGTAAATGATGCCGTATTTGAGTCCTTGACGGGCTCGATCCAGTCGACCTGCACCGTGATTTTGCGCTGTGAAGGCAGAGAGGGATTGCATAAATGCGATGGGTACCACCATGATGACCCCCGTGATCTTCTCGACAATGCCGACAGCTGCCGAGGATTGTACCCCGAAGTCGTTGACAATGGCTGTGATCACTAAAAATGATGCGCTTACCATGGTTCCTTGTAGTGCCACTGGTATTCCAATGCGTAATATATCAATAAAATTGGTGAGATCAAACTTGATTTCTCGTTTTGAAAAGGGGAAGGGGAGTCCGTTTTTACGGATGACAAAGAAGGAGAGTGCCACACTTACTCCTTGCGCAGCAACGGTTGCGATGGCGGCACCGGTTGCCCCCATATCGAAGATTGCGATTAATAGGAGGTCGAGGATAATATTGACTGCAAAGGCGATGGAGACAGCCACGAGTGGGGTTTTGGAGTCTCCAATGCCTCGAAAAATACTACCTAAAAGGTTGTAAAAGACGATGAAAATGGTCCCTAGTGCCGAAATGGTGAGGTAGGAGGTTGCAGGTCCGATTGCCTCGTGTGGGGTATTCATCATGAAGACAATTGCCTCGCAAAAGAGGAGTAAAAGCAGGGTGGTGGCAAAGGCAAGAACCGAGAAGAGTGCCACACTTGCCCCTGTATATTTGGCGGCTTGATCGAGTTGTTTCGAGCCGATATTATTTCCAATTAATACAGTGGAACCCATGGAGAGTCCCGTGAAAAGCGCCGTTATCATTTTGATGATTTGGCTAGAAATGGTGACGCCCGAGGTGTCACCCACTGAGGAGAATTGACTTACGATGAGGAGATCCACAACGCCATAGGCAGTTTGGAGCATGATAGAAATTAGGA
>JAWXUK010000117.1:0-6238 GCA_044432785.1 Eubacteriales bacterium
GCATGATGACCCCACCCTTTGCATCGAGTACCTCGGCTTGGGGATACTCTTTTCTTAGGGCTTGTTCGGTTCCGACTGCGATGATTTTGGTGCCGTCGATGACCACTCCACCTTGATTATAGAATGGGGTTTCGGGGTTACGAGTGATGACTGCTCCGTTGGTGATAAGACGCATAGAAAAACCTCCTCATATCATTAAAATGTCTCATTTATATCATAACTCATTTTACGATAAAAATCAAGTAGGAAATAATATTTTTTTGAATACCTAAATAATTTTTAGAAAGTATAGAAAAAGGCTTGCAATTTATTTTATTTATGCTATGATAAGAGTAGATAATTTTTAAGGAGGCTAACTACATGGATTTAAACCACATTAAGGAAGTTGCACAAGGATACCAAGCCGACATGACCGCATTTTTGCGTGCCATTGTCAAGAACCCCGGTGAGAGTTGCGATGAAAAGGCACACGTCGAGACCATTGCAGCAGAAATGAAAAAACTCAACTTTGACGAGGTTGTGGTGGACAAGCAAGGCAACGTCATCGGTTACATGGGAACCGGTAGTCGTATCATTGCCTTTGATGCCCACATCGACACGGTTGGTATCGGCAACAAAGATAACTGGAAGTTCGACCCTTACGAAGGGTTCGAATCGGACACCGAAATCGGTGGACGTGGGGTTTCCGATCAACTTGGTGGAATTGTCTCCTCTGTCTATGGCGCTAAAATCATGAAGGATTTAAGCCTCATCCCTGCCGATGCCAAGATTATGGTTGTGGGCACCGTGCAAGAAGAGGACTGCGACGGACTTTGCTGGCAGTACATCATCAAAGAGAGCAACATTCGCCCTGAATTCGTGGTATCGACCGAACCTACCGACGGTGGTATCTATCGTGGTCAACGTGGTCGCATGGAAATCCGTGTGGACGTGCGTGGTGTTTCCTGTCATGGTTCGGCGCCGGAACGTGGAGACAATGCCATCTACAAAATGGCTGATATTCTTCAAGACGTGCGTAGCCTAAACGAAAATGACGCATCTGATGGAAATTCCGTCCTTGGTCTGGTCAAAATGCTAGACGAGAAGCACAATAAGGACTATAAAGAGTCAAACTTCCTCGGTAGAGGTACCATCACAACCTCCGAGATCTTCTTCACCTCCCCTAGCCGTTGCGCTGTGGCAGATTCCTGCTCGGTCTCCCTCGATCGTCGCATGACGGCTGGCGAAACTTGGGAGAGCTGTCTGGAAGAGATTCGCAACCTACCCAACGTGAAAAAGTACGGTAAAGACGTCGTGGTTTCGATGTATAACTACGATCGCCCCTCTTACACTGGGCTTGTCTACCCTATCGAGTGCTACTTCCCTACTTGGGTCATTCCCGAGGATCACAAGGTGACCAAAGCGCTAGAAGCATCCTATAAATCCCTCTTTGGGAGCGATCGTATCGGCTCGAAAGAGACCATTGACGAGCGCAAGGTGCGCCCCCTCACCGATAAATGGACCTTCTCGACTAACGGTGTCACCATCATGGGACGTAACGGAATCCCCTGCATTGGTTTTGGTCCTGGCGCTGAAAAACAAGCACACGCACCCAACGAAATCACTTGGAAACAAGATCTCGTCACCTGTGCTGCCATGTATGCTTGCATTCCTACCAACTATTTCAACTAAAAGAACGGAGATTTAACATGAAAAATTTACAATCCTATATCGATCGCCTCAACGCCCTCAACTTCAAAGAGATGTACGACGATGATTTCTTCCTCACTTGGGAAAAATCCGACGACTCTATCGAAGCTGTTTTCGTGGTTGCCGATGCCCTTCGCTACATGCGTGAGAACAACATTTCCACCAAAGTGTTCGAGAGTGGACTTGGCATCTCGATCTTCCGTGATAACTCCACCCGTACCCGTTTCTCCTTCGCTTCTGCTTGTAACCTACTTGGTTTGGCTGTTTCCGACCTCGACGAAGGAAAATCTCAAATTGCACACGGCGAAACCGTGCGTGAGACTGCAAACATGGTCTCTTTCATGGCTGATGTCATCGGTATTCGTGATGATATGTACATCGGAAAGGGTAACACCTACATGCACGAGGTGGTGGATGCTGTCCGTCAAGGACGTGACGACGGCATTTTAGAGCAAAAACCTACTTTGGTCAACCTACAATGCGATATCGATCACCCCACACAAGCTATGGCTGATATGCTCCATATTATCCACGAATTTGGTGGTGTTGAGAACCTCAAAGGCAAGAAAATTGCCATGTCTTGGGCATACTCCCCTTCTTACGGCAAGCCTCTCTCTGTCCCTCAAGGGGTGATCGGATTGATGACCCGTTTTGGAATGGATGTTGTCTTGGCTCACCCTGAAGGATACGAAGTCTTCCCTGAAGTGGAAGAGGTAGCAAAGGCAAATGCCTCCAAAACCGGTGGTTCCTTCTCAAAAACCAACAACATGGCTGAGGCATTCAAAGATGCTGATATCGTCTATCCTAAGAGCTGGGCTCCCTTTGGTGCCATGGAAAAACGCACCGAATTGTACGGCAACAACGATTTCGATGGCATCAAGGCACTGGAAAAAGAGCTACTTGCGCAAAACGCACAACACAAAGATTGGGCTTGCACCGAGGATCTGATGAAGACCACAAAGGACGGCAAGGCACTTTATATGCACTGTCTCCCTGCTGATATCACTGGGGTGAGCTGTAAAGAGGGCGAAGTGGACGGATCTGTCTTCGATCGCTATCGTGATGTTTTGTACAAAGAAGCAAGCTTCAAACCTTACATCATCGCAGCCATGATCTTCCTTGCAAAATTCGAGAATCCTCAAGCAACCTTGAAATCTTTGGAAGAGAAATCCACTCCTCGTAAAAAAGACTAATTTGTCGGTCAAATAAGAATGAGTTGTGCCCTCCCCTCTTCGGGGAGGGTATCACATCCAAAAAAAGAAGTGCTACCACGGATTTCACCAAAGTAGCACGCTACGAAAGGGAGATTTATCTTGTCTAAAAAGAAAATTGTCATCGCTTTGGGTGGAAACGCTCTCGGCAATACCCTTCCCGAGCAAATGCAAGCGGTTAAAATCACAGCACGAGCCATCGTGGATTTGATGGAGGGTGGCTCGCAAGTGGTGGTGGTACACGGAAACGGCCCTCAAGTTGGTATGATCAACAACGCAATGAGCGCCCTCACCCGTGAAAATCCCGACCAACCTAACGTCCCTCTCTCGGTTTGCGTGGCCATGAGTCAAGCCTATGTGGGATATGATCTGCAAAACGCACTGCGTGAAGAGCTACTCAACCGATCCATCACCGATATCCCTGTCACCACCATGATCACCCAAGTTTTGGTGGATAAAGAGGATAAGGCATTCCAAACCCCCACCAAACCCATCGGACATTTCATGACCAAAGAACAAGCAGAAGTGGCCACCGAGAAGTACGATTACGTCATGGTAGAGGATTCTGGCCGTGGCTATCGCCGTGTGGTTGCCTCACCGAAACCCATCGAAATCATCGAGCGAGACGCCATCTCCTCCCTCGTCAGTCAGGGACAACTGGTGATCGCCTGTGGTGGTGGTGGGATTCCTGTGGTGCGTAACGGCAATCACCTCTCGGGTGCGAGCGCCGTCATTGATAAGGATTTTGCAAGCTGTCTGCTCGCTCAAGAGTTAGATGCCGACTACCTCATTATCCTAACAGCCGTGGAAAAAGTGGCACTGAATTACGGCACACCTGAAGAAAAATGGCTCGCCGAAATCACCCCTGACGAGGCAGATGGCTACATCAAAGAGGGGCATTTCGCTCCTGGTTCCATGCTTCCTAAGGTAGAGGCTGCTGTCAATTTTGCACGGTCGAAACAAGGACGTGAGGCACTGATCACACAGCTCGACAAAGCCAAAGACGGTATCGCAGGCTTAACAGGAACCCGAATTAAACTATAATTATCGCATTATTTGAATGGTCTCCCCCTGATCGGGGAGATCATTTTTCACGAAAAAATAAGCTCCTTTGGGTGAAAATCGACCAATAGTGATTATAAATAAAAGGAAAAAGGCTGTTTCCATCTCGGAAACAGCCTTTTATATTAGACTTTACAGGGGTTGCCGTAGTAGCAGGATTTGAGGAGTTCCACCATCTCGCCTTGGTTTGGAGTGCGTGGGTTGGATCCTGTACAAGCATCGGAGATGGAAAGCTCTGCGATTCGCTCTACCTTGCTCTCGAATTCTTCTGCAGAAACCATTCCGTTCTCGAAATCTTTGATGCAAGAAGGGATGTCCAACTTTTTATTGCAGTCCTCGATGGAAACGATGAGAGATTGCACCAATTCCTCGGTTGTAGAGCCAGAAAGTCCCACATAACGAGCGATTTGAGCGTAACGCTCGGCTGCAGTGCCCACTTTTGCATTGTAACGGATGACCTGAGGGAGATACATTGCGTTTGCGCAACCGTGTGGGATGTGTCCTTTTTCGAAGGCAGCACCGGTTTTGTGCGCCATAGAGTGGACAATTCCGAGCAGTGCGTTGGAGAATGCCATACCAGCGAGACATTGTGCGTAGTGCATTTTCTCACGGCTGAGTTTCTCGCCCTCGTAGGAGGCATAGAGGTAATCATACACCATTTTGATGGCTTGTAGTGCCAAAGGATCGGTGAAATCGTTAGCGCAGGTAGAGACATAAGCCTCGATTGCGTGGGTGAGTGCGTCCATACCGGTGTGGGCAGTGAGGGTTTTGGGCATGGTTTCAGCGAGTTCCGAGTCCACGATGGCGATATCAGGGGTGATATTGTAGTCGGCGAGAGGATATTTGATACCTGTGGAGTAATCGGTGATGACCGAGAAAGCAGTCACTTCGGTGGCTGTACCAGAGGTAGAAGGAATAGCGATAAAGGTTGCTTTTTGGCGAAGGGTGGGCAGGGTGAAGGGGTCTTTGATGTCGTCAAATTTGGTTTCGGGGTATTCGTAGAAAATCCACATTGCTTTTGCAGCATCAATGGGCGATCCCCCACCCATCGAAATGATGAGGTCAGGACCAAATTCGGTCATCATTTTAGCACCAGCCATCACGGTTTCCACCGATGGATCGGGCTCGACATTTTCGAAAAGTTTCACTTCAATGCCAGCTTCTTTGAGGTAATTAACAGCTCTATCCAAAAAGCCAAAACGTTTCATCGAACCGCCACCCACAACGAGGACAGCTTTTTTCCCCTTTAAGTGTTTGAGTTGCTCGAGGGTGCCAGGGCCAAAATACAGATCTCTTGGTAATGTGAATCTTGCCATAATATTCTTCCACCTTTAATTAAATGATTTTGTCATCTGTATGACTGTAATCATTATACTCGCTTTGTACCAAAAAGACAAGAGGTTTTTTTGAAAAAAATCTTGCATATATCGTCAAAAAATGACAATGGCTTGCCAATATGATGAAAAAGCAAGGTCTTTCCCCCATTTTTCGAGGTACATGGCATCACCATCCACATTTACGCAAAAAAATACCCTCCCCGAATGAGGAGGGTATTTGAAACCATCAGATTAGACGGATTTTGCGCTGTTAACCTTGATACCAGGTCCCATTGTGGAAGCCACAACGCAACTTTTGATATAGGTTCCTTTTGCTGCCGAAGGCTTAGCCTTGACAACTGCACCCATCAATGCTGCAAAGTTTTCGCCCAATTTCTCGGCACCGAAAGAAACTTTGCCGATAGGACAGTGGATGATGTTGGTTTTATCCAAACGATATTCCACTTTACCAGCTTTGATTTCGTTGACAGCTTTGGTCACGTCCATGGTGACGGTACCAGCTTTAGGAGAAGGCATCAGACCCTTAGGACCGAGGACCTTACCCAAACGTCCCACAACACCCATCATATCAGGGGTTGCAACAACGACGTCGAAGTCGAACCAGTTCTCTTTTTGGATTTTCTCGAGCATATCCATCTCGCCAACAAAGTCAGCGCCGGCTGCCTTAGCTTCCTCAGCCTTAGCACCTTTTGCAAAGACCAAAACACGTTGGACTTTACCAGTACCGTGAGGGAGAACGATGGCGCCACGCACTTGTTGATCTGCGTGACGAGAGTCAACACCTAATTTGATGTGAAGCTCGACGGTTTCGTCGAATTTTGCAGGAGCAGTTTTGACCACTAGGTCCATAGCTTCAGCAGATTCGTATAAGGTAGCACGGTCGATTTGTTTTGCGCTATCTTGATATTTTTTTCCTCTAAACATTCTTCCGTCCCCCTT
>JAWXUK010000118.1:0-6218 GCA_044432785.1 Eubacteriales bacterium
GCGCCACATCATCAGCAACAATGGGAGACCATTCTCGTCGATGAGTTGCAGTAGTTTGGGGTTATCGCAGATGATACCAGAGGTGACGATACCACGGGTGACCTTGACTTCAGGGGAGGCAGCGAGCAGAGAATTGAGCTCGACCAAGAGTTTGGTGTGCTCCTCTTTGGTCATAAACCAACTGGCACGGAAGACCGAACTGCGATTGACAGCAGAAACCCCACGAGTACCAGCGAGTTTAGAGAACTCACGACGTGCCTTACGGCTTTGGTTGTAGAGTTTGATGGAGTTTGCGAGGTTCTCGTCGGTGATGGTGGTGCCAGAGATTTTCTCGAGCTCGGTTTTCACGTGGGTGAATTGATCGATGGAGAATTGAATCCCAAACTCAGGACGACGGTTTTGTGGTTGTGCGAGGAAGATACAGGGGAGTTTTCCCTCCATCGCCACACGGAAGTTTTGGCTCATGGGGCGAAGTGTGTCACAGATGGTGGGGGTGATGATGCCGTCCAGACCATCCATGGTACCATCGAGGAGCATCTCGAGTGCGAGTTGTGCGATGGTACAGTAGAAGGTGGCGCAGTATTCCTTTGCCTTGGTGATGGTTTTGTTGTTGGAACCCCATAGCCCCATGGGAATCATGCCAGAGGCATGGACCAGTTCTTCAGGGACGTAGTAGGGGAGGACTCCGATCACCTTTTTACCCTCGGCTTTGTAGCTGTCTAGTTGACGTTTTGGATGGCTTGCCACAGCCTCGAATTGGGCGAATAGTTCTTGTTGTGTACTCATTTATTTGCCCTCCTTCGCACGTTTGATGGCATTTTGCTCCATGGCTTCCACCAGACCTTGCACACGGGTTTCGTACTGTGCTTCGTTGAAGTTACGTGGATCGGCTTGGTCGCCATCGAATCCAGCGCAAGGGATCCCCAAATCTTCGGTGAAGCGACGTTGCATCTCTGCCATGTAGCCAGACCAGGGCTTACAACTACGGTTATAGTGTACTAACACGCCGTCCACTTTGTTATCACGGCAGAGTTGTTCTCGCCATTCCACCCCTTGCTCGATACAGACAGAGTTAGGGGCTTTGCAGTAGGCACGCACCATCTCGTCCATTCCATTGTATACAAAGCCAAAGGCAGGTGCATAGACCACGGCAGTGACGTTGACCCCATGGGCTTTGAGTGGTTTGAAGAGCGCCTTGAGGTTACCCCAACAAGGGATTCCCTCGAACATGACACGGTATTTCTCTTCGAAGGGAGCAGTGGTGGTGCCATTTTTGATGTGCTCGGCAAGTTCGGTCTCGAGGAGCTCGAATGCTTCGGCAGTGGATTGCTTACCACGGGCAGTTACCACGTCAGCCATGTGGTTGAAGAGGTCGAAACCACTCATAGGAGCTGGCTTGTGTTGTAGATAGTTACAGACAGAGAGCCATGCTTTTGCAGTACGGTTAGAGTTAGCGCAGGCTTGCTCGAACTTTGCAGGGTCCATCTTGTGACCAGCGATTTCTTCCATTTGCACGATTGCTGCCTCGATTTGACCACGGATATAGGCGACATAGCTATCCGAAACAGTGACCTCATTATTATAAGGGATATCGATCATGACGAGTGGGATGTTGTGGATACGAGCGATATTTTCATACCACTTCGTCATGCAGTTACAGATGTTGTTACAGCACAGAACAAAGTCGGGCATGGGCATACGACGGGATTCGTTGTTGGTCTCGTTTCCGGCTGCGTAGGCAATGGAGATACGAGAGTAGGCGCAGATATCGTTATCGAAGCCGAGATCTTCAGCTTCGGTACACAGACGCTCGCCGTCATGTTGGGCAGCAATACCGGCTGCCTGATTTTCGGGATAGACCACTGCGAGTCCGAGTGCCTCGGCAATTTCGCAAGGGAATTTCGAGGACGACCACCCCACAGGGCGCCCCTCGTTCTTCGCTGTCCAAGCAGCGGCATAGACATCGGTAACCGCTTGACGGAGTGCTACGGTACCGGGACTTGGTGGTTTGGGTGCTTTTTTAACTGGATCTGCCATTATGGTTTCCTCCCTTTTTTCATTACTTTTGATTTGCCTTTTGGGCACGCTCGTAGGCGAATACAGCAGCGCCGAGCGCCCCATTATACTGGGTGAGGGGTGAGGTTGTGATTTTGTGGTCAATTGCCTTCTCGAGTGCAGTGACAATCCCTGAGTTTTGCGCCACACCACCTGTCATCACCACATCTTCTCGAATCCCCACACGGTGGGCAAGACCAGCCACACGGCTTGCCACGGCACGGTGGATTCCGAAGATGATGTCGCATTTGTCGGTCTCTTGTGCGAGTTGCGAGATGACCTCGCTCTCGGCAAAGACGGTGCAGGTGGAACTAATTGAAATCTCTTGTGTGGCTTGGGCAGAGAGATCTCCCAAATCCTCGACATTGACCTCGAGGACACGGGACATGACATCGAGGAACCGTCCTGTTCCAGCGGCGCACTTATCGTTCATGACAAAGTTGATCATCATGCCGTTTTCGATTTGCAACACCTTGACATCTTGGCCACCAATGTCGATCACGGTGCAGACATCAGGGAAGAGGAAGTGTGCCCCTTTTGCGTGGCAACTAAGCTCGCTCATTTGATGGTCGGCGACATCGGAGAGGGAATTTCTGCCGTAGCCAGTGGCGAGTATGAAGTCCATCTCGTCCTTGGTCATGCCGGCTTGGTCAAGGACCTCGGAAATGGCACGTTGCGGACCACTGGTGCCAGCCCCCACAGAGATGAGGGATTTTGCTAAAATGTCTTTGCCATCCTTAAGAATGACACATTTCGAAGCAGTGGATCCGATGTCGATGCCGAGGGAATAAATGCTCATAAAAAAGCTCCTTTTTTAGGAAATAATTGCAGCGTAGTTGATAAATCCAGCCACAATGAGTGCGTTACACAGATCGACTAGAAATCCTCCCACCAAAGGGACCACAAAAAAAGCAAGTTGGGAATTTCCGTATTTGCTCTTCATAGATTCCATGGAAGCCATTGCAACGGCGGTGGCACCCAGTGAAAAACCACAGTGTCCTGCTGAAATGACTGCAGAATCATAGTTTTTGCCACAGAGTCGGAAGGTGATTTGTGTACAGAAAATATACATCATGATGAGTTGTAGTACTAAAATGGTGAGGAAGGGGAGTGCGAGATCAATTAACATCCACAGTTCCATGGTCATAATAGAAGTACTGATAAAGAGCGCAAGCGAAATCTCGCCCACGATGGACATACTCTCGTACAAGGGTTCGTCGGTTCGTCCGGTTAGATCCATGAAGAGGCGCACGATGATACCACCGATCAAGCACATCACATGGAGTGGAATGACAATGGAGATATTCTCGGGGAGAATCGCCTTTAAGAAGTCGTTGACCCAACCAAATGTAAGTTCACCAAAGCCACATGCCAAGATCATGGAACAAGATGCTTGAAAGGAGCGCTCAGAACTGACAAAGGAGACGATTTTGCTGGTCTCACCTTCTTCGTGAGAATCGGTCGAAGTGGCTTTCAAACCATGCTTCTCGACCAGTCGACCACCCAATGGACCTCCTAAGATACAGCCAGCCACCAACCCAAAGGTTGCGGCTGTGAGGGCGAAGCCAGTGGCATTTTCCATGCCCACAAGCCCTAGCTCAGCAGCTTTTTCAACCACAAGAGGACCAAAGGATCCAGCGCTACCATGCCCACCTGTCAGAGGGGAGGATCCAGCCATCAAGGAGAGGAGGGGAGGAAGTCCCATTAGGCTTCCCACACCGAGAGCGAGTAGGTTTTGCAAGAAGGCAAGGGCTGCAGCAGCTAGGCCGAAAATGACCATGATCTTGCCACCCTTTTTGAGGAGGAGGATACTTGCCGAAGCACCACCGGTTGCAAAGAAAATGTTGTAAAAAAACGAGTTTATGCTGGTATCGAACTTAAATTGCACGGTGTTTGTGAGATAGAGAGCGAGGGTGCAAAGCGAGATGAGGGTTGCGCCTGCCACAGGTGCAGGGATACAAAATTTAACCAGGATAGGAAATTTTTTCTGGAGGAACTGCCCGAAATAGATCACTAAGACGGCAAGGGCGAGGGTTTGGAACATTCCAAGAGAAATAGTTAGCATTCGATGGTTATCCTTTCAAAAGGGAAACCCCTCTATGACGAGAGATTTCCCTCTCTTTCTTATATTTTTGTGAAGGTTTCATATTCCCGAATAGTTCTGGGAAGGAGCATTTGATGGAAGGGACAGATGGAATCAGGATTTTGGTAAGCACTGTCGGCAAAGGCGACAATGTAGTTACGCATCATGGGCATATCCACGATTTCATCCACAAAACCGTGGACAGCGCTGTAGTAAGGGGTGGATTTGATGTTGTATTCCTCGATCAGTGCATTCATCTTATCGATGGTGGGTTGTAGGTCGTTGCCAGCCTTGTGCTCACGAGCTAGTTTGCCTGTGTACATAGCAGCTGCAGCGGTTTCACCGTTCATGACGTTGATTTCAGTGGCAGCAGTACCGATGGAGAATGCGTTGTTGTCGTTTCCTTGAGGGCCACCCAAAACATAGTGGGCTGCTGCAGTACCCTTACGCAGAGTGATCTCCATCATGGGGAGACCAGAATTTTGGATGGAGTAGATGAGGGATTGACCCAAACCGAGGAGCTCTGCCTTTTCAGCCTCGTCTCCCACATCGATACCAGTGGTATCTTGCACCCAAACCATTGGGATTTTATCACGGGAGCAGAGGGTGACAAACTCGTTCATTTTGATGAGTCCTTGACGGTAGAGTTTACCGCCCGCACCCATGGCGCCCACTTTATATTCAGGATAATTTGGGAAGACACCTTGTTGGTTTGCCACGATACCCACGAGGAGACCGTCCACTTTGGCAAGACCTGTGATCATCTCAGGGCCGTAGCCTTTTTTGTATTCCGAGAACTCACTGCCGTCGATGAGACGTGCGAGCACAGCATACATATCATAAGGACGTTTTTTGTTCATCGAGACGATATCATAGAGTTCGGTTTCAGAAGCGAGAGGAGGCTTAGGGGTGTCAACACGGAAGAACTCGATGTCGTAGGTGGGGAGCATGTCAAGGTATTTCTTGATACCAGCGATGACCCCCTCTTCCTCGGCATAGACTTCACGCATAAAGCCTGTCTCGCCGTGGTGGATGGAGACCGAGCCAGGAGGTGCCGAGCGAAGCCCTTGGGTTCCCTCGATGAGACCGAGCGCAGCCTCCATATCGACATAGCCCTTGGGGTTCATACCACCCACGATACCAGCGCCACCCACAGCCATGTTTGCTTTTTCATGTGCTAAGAGGATGGTGGGGGAGATGGAGTGATATCCACCACCGGCAGGGTTTGTGCCATAGATACCAACGATGACAGGGATACCCATTTGGTTGAGCTCTGCGTTACGGAAGAAGGGGGTACCACCACCACGACGGTTAGGGTAGACCTTTTCTTGCACGTCGAGTTCCACACCAGCGCAGTTGAGGAGGTAGACTAGGGGGATACGCAGACGTTTCGCAGTATCGCTACCACGCAAGAGGTTCTCGGATTGACCAGGAACCCAAGTACCTGCGTGCTTTTTGTTATCGGAAGCCACAATGCAGCACCATTTGCCGTTGACACGACCCAAGCCTTTGATGATGGTGGTGGAGCCGTTTTTGTTGTCCTCAGGGTTGTAGAGGGAGTTGAGTGGGCACCAAGTACCAGCGTCCACAAGGCTTGCCACACGTTGCATTGCAGTCATTTGACCCTTGCTGTTGATATCGGCATCTGCTTTACCAGAGGAGAGAACAGCAACCATTTTCTCATGGAGTTCGGTTTCGACTTTGAGCAGTTCATTACGGTTTTCCTCGTTTGCTTTGGCAGCCTTGGAAATGACCGGCATGTTTTTGAAATAAGTGGGCATAGAATGTCCAGACATAAATAAATCCTCCTGTTGATTTGTATGTTAGTGTTGTAGGGTTTGCATGGGAAGTTCCCTCACAGAATTGGTATGTGAGGGAACTTGAATAGATTAGTCTTTAGGGCGTTGAATGAATGCTTCGTCAGGATCGATCTCTTCCCGAATCATTTTGATGACGTCGGGGCTAGGAGGTGCCAATTTCTCAGCACGAGAGGTATCGATTTCGAAGCCGGTGTTTTCGACGATCTCTTCGATGGAAGAGGTCTCGTAGTAGCCAGCGAGGTACATGCGTTTGGTTTTCT
>JAWXUK010000119.1:0-6159 GCA_044432785.1 Eubacteriales bacterium
CAGAAAAAACCTCATAACATCTCCCCCAACATCGACATCACGCCCTCAATCAAGGAGATTGCCACCACCAAGGCAAGCACCGTCCCAGCAAACTCCACAAAGCTCGCAAGCCCCCCTTCTCCGGCACTCCGACAAAGTTCTGCCGTAATTTTCGTTGTCACAGAGATGACCACGGTCTTGAGAATAGGAACCATCAGCTCTGAATCCATCTGCGATTGCTGCGCAAGCCTGTCCATTGCAGCCAAGGTCTCGCTAAGTCCATCTGCCACTAAAAAGAGGATGCAAATCCCACTCAAAATGACAAGGAGCAGCCCCAATTCCCCTGCCCCTCGAGCCAACACCTTGCTCAAAACAAGGGCAGTAATGGCAATCCCTCCTACTTTTATCATCACATCCATAGCCATCATAGGTCAAACAAGGTCTTGACAAGCTCAAAGAGCTTCGCAATCTCTTGCACCACCATCATCAGCACCACCACAAGCCCAGCTAAAGTCGTTAGCATCGCTTGCTCCTCTCGCCCTGCTCGACTAAGCACTTGATTGAGCACAGCCACCAAAATTCCAATGGCAGCAATTTTAAAAATTAGATCCACATCCATCGTAACATACCTCTTTTCTTCTGTTTTACAGGAGTAAAATTAGGATAAAAATCCCCATCGACACCCCAAGGGTAGGATACACTTGACCCAACCGTCGATTATCCCCCTCCATAGCGCTCTTTTTGTCATTCAAGTGACCAATAACAGCCAAAATAGCGCTTTTTTGACTCTCTTTTTGATACATCCCCAACACAGTACCCAAAGGAGCAAGTTCCTCTGCAAGCTCTCTCTCGAAAAACAGGGGAAGCCCCTCCTCCCAAATCTCATGCAAAGATCTCCCCTCTTGCTTTTTTATCTCCACCAAGCAATGACGGTAAAACCCAGCAATTTCGGTGTTTTTCAGCTTTGATAGTCCCAAAAAAATGATAGGAATCGGCATCTGCTTCTCATAAATCTCCCGTTGCAATCGCTCGAGAGAGCCTGCCACCTCCCCCACAAAATGCGCTTTTTGTTTGAGGAGTAGCACCTTCAAAATCCCTAAGTATCCACAGCCAAGCCCCACCAAAATACACCCCAATAACTTCATAAAAAATCCTCCACAACCACCACTCTCTTCCCATCTCTCCGCTCAAGGGTGACCAATTTCGAAAAGAGTTTCCCCTCATATAACCGACGATACAAAGGGCGAGAGAAAAGGTCCCTTTTGCTTGCGCCATGAGCCGTAGCAAGTAGTTTCACTCCACACCCGATCGACCCTTCCATCCCGTCAATATCCTCAGCTTGTGTGATCTCATCCACTGCCAAAACCTGAGGATTCATACTGCGAAGGAGTAGCATCATCCCAACCTCTTTCGAGCACCCCTCCACAACATCGGTCAACCGACCAACATCAAATTGAGGACGCCCATTCCGAAGCGCCGTAATCTCACCACGTTCATCTGCAACCCCCACACGCAGAGGGGGCACCCCCTCCCCATCCGAGATAGCTCGTACCAAATCACGCAGCAAGGTAGTCTTTCCAAATCCAGGGGGGGATAAAATCAAGGTGTTCTCCAAACCATGCTCCCCATAAAGTTGAGGGACAATCTCTCTCGCCACCCCAACCACTTGCCGAGCCACACGAATGGAAACCGAGGACAACGTACGCAATCCGACCATCTCCCCATGCTCCAGCACAACAGTCCCACACAGTCCCACTCGATGCCCACCTTCCACCGTCAAAAATCCACGGCAAATCTGTTCCTGCACCGAATGCACCGAATGCTCGCTCGCCATTCCAAGCACAATTTGAAGATCCTCCGAGGCAATCTCACGACTCTCGCTCACCACCTCGTCGCACTCGGTCACGAAGGAGATAGGCTGTCCTAATCGCAACCGAATTTCCTCTACAATAAAACGAGTCATCCCCTCCTCGGCGATCCCTCGCAAATCCATCGGCAAAAGTGAAATCATACTCCCACCCTCCTCTTTTGTTAGATGTTTTAGCCTATGCAATCCATTTCCAGATCATACCAATTTTCAAACATCATTTTCAGCCAAAAAAGGACTCTTTTTGACCAAAATTTAACTGAAAAATCCCTGTTTTTGATCAAATTCGAAATAACGTACATCTATGATATTCCCATAATAAAATCAGCCCATTTCTGCTTTTTATAAAGCGAAAATAGGCTGATTCATTATTTATTTTAGCTGTTTATTTCAGGAGAATTTTCCAGTTTCAATAGGTGAATTTTATTTAACGAGGGTTTCCTTCCAAACGAAAAAGGAGAACACCCTCCCCAAATCAGGGAAAGGCATTCTCCTAAATCATCCGAAAAATTGAAAGTTTCGGTTGAATTTCAACAAAATAGCTATTTCTTAGTAAGAAGGATGCAAACACATCTGTTCGTCATCTGCAGTGATCTTAAGTTCCTTCATCGGGGTCGCATAGTGCTCGATAATCTCGCTCGCAATCTTATCTTCCAGCTCATTTTGCAACAATCTACGCAGGTTTCTAGCACCATAAGTGTTGGAATAGGACTTTTTACTCAAATAATCAAGCAAACTATCGTCCCAAGAGAAGGAAATCTGTTTTTCCTCCATCGCCTTCTGCAAATCTCCCAACATAATCTTCGCAATCCCTTTGAAATCCTCTTCTGTCAACTGATTGAAGTAGATTACCTTGTCAATTCTGTTGATAAATTCAGGGCGCAAAAAGTCCTTCAAAGCCTTGAGAGCACGGTCTTCGTTCTGTTCATTGAGGGTCTTATCGAAGCCCACAGAACTCACTTTTGTGTTGCTCCCTGCATTCGAGGTGAGCACGATCACAGTGTTCTCAAAATTCACGGTTCTGCCATGGGTATCTGTGATTCTACCATCATCCAAGATCTGTAGGAGGATATTGAGCACATCGGGGTGCGCCTTCTCAATCTCATCAAATAGTACGATAGAATAGGGTTTTCTTCGAATTTTCTCGGTTAATTGCCCTGCTTCGTCATAACCTACATATCCTGGAGGGGAGCCTATGATACGGGATACGGCATGTTTTTCCATAAATTCCGACATATCCAAACGGATCAAAGACTCGGGGGAATCAAACAAATCTTTAGCAAGTTGCTTGACAAGTTCAGTCTTACCAACCCCTGTCGCACCAACGAAAATGAAGGAAACAGGCTTGCGTTTTGGCGAGACCCCCACACGTCTGCGACGCACTGCCGAGGATACTGCTGTGATGGCTTCATCCTGCCCCACAATATTCTCTTTGAGGCGATCACTCAACTTGGCGAGACGCTCAAATTCTTGCTCTTCGATCTGACTTGATGGAATATTGGTCCATAGCTCGATAACATTCGCAAGGTGCTCCACGCTCAATTTTGGTTGAGCCTCCTGCTCGAGCTCGGCTTGCTCGGCTTCGAGGCGAAGCTCTTGACTGCGAATGGAGGCAAGGCGCTCGTACGCCTCGTCTGTCGCCGTCGCCATCATGAGCTCATGCTCCTTTTTGAGGTCGGCAAGTTCCTTGGTAACCTCTGCCATTCGGGCGAGGGATTTGTTTTGCAAATTGAGATTCGAACAGGCTTCGTCAATCAAATCAATCGCCTTATCGGGTAGAAAACGATCCGTGATATAGCGCTCGCTCAGAGTGACTGCGAGGCAACAAATTTCTGGTTCGATGACCACTTGGTGATAATCGGCATAATAGTGGGATAGCCCTGTAATCACAGACACTGCCTCTTCAATGGAGGGTTCTTCCACCATGATGGGTTGGAATCGACGCTCGAGAGCAGAATCCTTTTCGATGTGTTTGCGATATTCATTGAGGGTTGTAGAACCGATAATTTGGATCTCACCCCTTGATAGCGCTGGCTTTAGGATATTCGCTGCGTTCATGGTCCCCTCGGAATCCCCTGCCCCGACAATGCTGTGCACCTCGTCGATGACCAGGATAATATTGCCAAGGTCACGCACCTCTTCGATGAGTCCACGCATACGACTCTCGAATTGTCCTCGGAATTGAGTGCCTGCCACAAGGGCTGTGAGGTCGAGTAAATAGACCTCTTTATTCTGAATTTTATAGGGGACATTTCCCATGGCGATACGCAAGGCGAGTCCCTCAGCGATGGCCGTTTTACCCACTCCGGGCTCACCTATCAAACATGGGTTGTTCTTTTGTCGACGATTGAGAATTTGAATGAGTCGGCTAAGCTCGGGGTCACGTCCCACAAGATGATCAATCTCGCCCTTTTTCGCACGGCGACTCAAAGAAACGCAATAGCTATCGAGGAATTTGCGCTTAGACCCCTTTGATTTTTGTTTTTTGGGTGGTGGAGGGATTTCTTTTGGTTCTTTT
This sequence comes from Eubacteriales bacterium, assembly GCA_044432785.1. GTDB lineage: Bacteria > Bacillota > Clostridia > Oscillospirales > Oscillospiraceae > JAWXUK01. The sequence continues at coordinate 4,365 of JAWXUK010000119.1, forward strand.
TCAGGGCTTTCATTTTGAAAAAGTTGATTGAGAAAGGGAAAGGTCGCTGTTCCCCCTTCCTTTTCCTCTCCTTCGGTTTCAGGTTCGTTGGCTTCGCCAAAAACCTCCATCATTTCGGAGGTCAAGTTATCGAGGTCGTCATCCGAAATCCCCATCTTCGACATCATATCATCAATGGGTTTAATACCTAGTTCACGGGCACAAAGCAGGCAAAGTCCGTCATTTTGGGTGACACCATTTTCAAGCTTTGTGATAAAGAGCACTGCAAGATTTTTATTGCAACGACTGCATAAGGTTGGTTGCATACTGAAATCTCCTTTCAAGGGGGGAATTTTCGTTCATTATGTCTGTTTATTATCATAAATCACAATAAATACAGACCCAGTCACACCATTTTGAGTCTCCCTCAAAAATGTGTGCATACTATTATACCACTCTTTGCGTCAAAAGGAAAGTCTTTTTACAAATTTAATGTAATCCCCGTCATGGCTGCTAGTCCATCCAACGGAGAATGGTAAGCAAAGAAATTTGCAAAGAACGAGCCATCGATGATATCCCATGCGATAATGGTTCCTTTTGTGATCCAAATGACGATATATACCCAAAAAATACCAATCATAGCACCAAGTGCCGCCCCAATTCCTCCGTTAATTTGACTTAAGACAGGAAGTTTGAGCACCAAATTAAGGGTTTTCGAAGAGAGCGCCCAAATAAAGGTGATGAGCAAATAAGAGACGAAAAAGAGGGCTACCCTTGCCACTTCTTGACCGATAAATTCGGAAATGACATCCACTGCCTCCCCTTTTTGAGCTTCCACATTTTCTGTGAGAGAATCCTTTGCTGACTCGATAAAACCACTAAGTTGAGAGAGGGATTCGGCATTTTCGAGGAAGGTAAAGGCATAGGAAATCGAGATGAGCTGGGTATTTGGAGGGAGTTCTTCGGGGTTTCCCTCGTCATCGACTGGGGATTCGAGCAATAAATTGGTCTCTTCCAGTGCCTCCTCTAGCACCGTGGTGATCCCCATTTTGACCACAGGTTGAATGAGTCTTCCTACCGGTACTTGGAGGTTGTTTGTGAGGAAAGATGCCCCCCAAAAGGCGACAAAAATCATTAAAAATCCACAAATGCTGAGAAATGCACCTCTTTTATATCCTCGGAATGCGAGTAGAGGAATGAACAATAAGATAAATCCATCTAATAACAGCGACAAAATAAACAGTCCTTTCTTTATAAAAGTAGTCATTTTTTTGGGCTAGTGGTTGCCCTTCTATTTATAAACCCTTATTCAAGGAGGTTTGTTTTGGATTGGGTTACCCTGTTGGAAGGTAGATCCATGCTTCTAGGTTGCTTGCGAGGAGGATGGAACCATCATCGGCAACCGCAATATGAGTTGCGAAATCAATATCCTCTAAGGTGGCATATTCCTCGAAGTCTTGGGTGAATACTTGAAGGGTTGTGCCGTTGAGTAGTGCGATATAGCGTCCAGCAGAATCAAGGGAGAGTACCTCTTGACTAATGGGAAGCTCGGCAATTGGTAGGCCATCTTCCCCGATGGTGACCAAGCGATGCGCAAGGCCAGCACGATATTTTCCGAGCAAGATTGAGGCAAAACCATTCCCCGTCAAAGTGCTGTTTTTTAAATACTCTCCATCAAACGACCAGTATTTCGTTGAATTTTGCGAAGTGTTATATAAAATCAATCGATCTTCACACAGAATCCACACCACATCACCCTGATAGTTCATATCGATCACCAAAGAACTTGTAAGTGGGATGGTGGCGATCGCTTCGG
>JAWXUK010000120.1:0-6130 GCA_044432785.1 Eubacteriales bacterium
TAAGAAAAATAATTAATCCCCTTGGTCGAACCTTTCGCTGAGTTTATGGAGGGAGAGTCCTGTGGTGGTATCTTGGTTTAAGATGGCGTGTGGCATCGGCCATGCACCACGTCCATGGGGCAATAACGAAGGGTGGATATTGACCATGGCGATGGAGGTATCGGTGGGGATACGGTGGTAATAGCCTGCGCAGAGGATGAGCTCGCACCCTACCTGCTCGAGGCGATGCAAATCCTCGAGGGTGATGGGGTCGAGGTGATAGGGCAACCCATTTCTTTTAGCAAACTCGATTACTTGGTGGTTATACTCGGTGATATTATCGGTGCGACAGGTGAAAAGTTCGAGTAGGTCGCACCCTTGAGATGCAATCTCTTCTAAGGCTGGGAATAGGGCATCGTAGCCAAGATAGACAATCTTCAAGGGGGGGACCTCCTAACTATGGTATGGGTTGGGTGGCAGAATCCCCTTCGGGGCTTTGGGTGGCGAGGGGGATGGCGAGCTGCAACGTGAAGGTATGGTCGGTCTGGGTGGTGGAGACCGTACCTCCGTGGCGCTCGATGAGTCGATGCACGATGATAAGCCCTAAGCCACGTCCGTAGCTAGGGGAGTTTTCTTGTTTTGGGAGGGAGGAATTCTCGCACGAGAAGACAAAAAAGTCGTTTTTCATGGCTAAATCGAGGGTCAAATAGGGGGAATCCCCTTGGTATCGCTTGATGGATGCGAGTGCATTATCTAGAATATTGATAAAGACCGACGAGATCTCTCGCTCGGAGAGAGGGAGGAGAGGGGGGGCTGAAGTGCGCACTAAGTTTAGGGTGACCTTGGGGGTTTCGAGGGTGCTGAGTTTGGCATTGAGGATGATATCGAGATTGATATTACCACAGGAGATGATGGGGCGAATTTCGGCGGTTTCACCGATTAAATCCTCGAGGTATTCGGCAGTTTGAGGATCGGTTGTGATGTGCTGAAGGAAGAGGAAGTGCTTCATCATATCATGGTAGAGGACCATGGATTTGGTGTGCTCGCTCTTCATGTGTTGGTAGCTTGATTCGGTGAGGAGCAGTTGCTCTTCAATGCGAGCGAGGGAGCGATCACGACGGATCTCGGAGTGCATTAGTTCCACGGTTTGTGCTGCCCCTGCTGCGAGAACGTAAACCGTTGAGAGGTAGGAGAAGAGGAGGGTGGTCTTGCCCTGTTGGAGCTCGGCGAGGATTTGCGCCCCTGATGAGGTGATGGTGAAGGAGAGGGGGAGGAGGAGAAGCCACAAGAAGACAAGGGGGGTGAAGCAGATTAAAAAGGTTTTGGAGTTATCCCAATTGAAGTAACACAGAACCAAGATGAGGAGAAAGCCTGTGAGGGCAAAACTAACGGTGACACGGGAGATGGTGGCAGAGCTCTCGCTAAATAGTAGGTGCCATAAGAGGGAGAGGAGCATACCACTCGCCATAACGAACATGATGACTTTACCACGATGCAAGTGGAACCCTAGAAAGAAGAAGAGGGCGATGGAGGTGATGGTTTGGAGCAAGACCTCGACTTCGGGGTAGAATCCTTTATAAATGGGGGAGAAGGGAAAGGATACGGTGCATTGCGCAGTGTAACACAGGTAGAAGACGCCTGCCCCTAGGAGGGTGTAGTCGGTTTCTGCTTGGAGTTCACGTCGGAGAAAGACCCATAAAACGAAGATGCCAACCACGGTGCTAAAGGTCATTAAGGCGAATGCCTTGATACTGTCCAACATCAAAACATCCTCTTGCGTGACTGGGGAGAGGATGAGAAACAGCGGGATCATGAAAAAGGTGACCAAGAGACAGAAGGCAAAGGTGAGTAGATGGTTTTTGCGAGAGGTCATCGCAAGCCATGGGATCGTGGGTTTTATCTCGTTTTGCAGTTGCATGCAGCGTCCTCGTTTCTTGTAGCAATGTTAGGAGGTGATAGAGTGAAAAACCCTCGACAATAATGGGATTGCAACAAAAATCGAGGGTAAATTTATGAGAGTGCAGAAGCTGAGAAGGGCTTGGATAGAATCTCTTTCTATAGTATATCCAAAAGAATTGATGGTGTCAAGGGGGGGAGAGGTGCCACTCGTGCAGAAAAACGACCACTCGTGCAAATAGACTTGCAATCTAAATGGGATGGTGCTACAATAGCAAGTGTGGAGGATGGCCTTTTGTCAACCTCGTGCGAAGATAGAATTATCTGAGATAAAGGAGCACATTATGGCAGATTCAACCGTATTATATTTTGAGGATCAAGAGGGCAACGAGATTGGATTTGAGCTTATCGGTTCCTTCCAATTTGAGGGCCATAGATATGTTGTGCTCTTTCGTTTAGATAGCCCAGATCCAAGCCAGGTGACCTTGGTTTCGATGACTGAGGGACCCAACGGGGAGGCAAATTTTCAGCCCATTGAAGATGATGCGCTATACGAGCGTGTTGCGGCGGAATGTGATCGTATTTTTAATGAGGAGATGGATGTGCCCCCTCAGCCACAACCCACTGAGGAAGAAGAGGACTTTTGCTATCAAGACGAAGAGGGGCGCCTCTTCCTACTTGGCGAGAATAATGAGCGAATTTATCTCAACGAATATGGCGAGCCCATCGAGGAGTAATCTGTGGACGAGAAACAAATCATTCGCCACTATAGCGACGCAGTGACATGGCAACAAAAGGTGCTCTTTTGCCTTTTGGTATTGGGACGGTGTTCGGGGTATCTATTTTTATACTTTTGTGTGCCATCCCTCTTTTTAGCCCTTGCCTACGTCGTGTGGTATAGCGAGAGCGACCCTACGGAGTTCTTTACCTATGGGGGGAGCTTTTACACCACGATGGGGATGGTTGCTTCGCTGTTTTTTCTTAGATGTCGTGCCAAGCGACAAGGGCAAAAACTGGTTACGGGGCTTCCCTCCCATTGGGATGCCATCGCCATTGAAAAGACGTTGGTTGCCTTTTTCTTTGGGGTGACGGCGGCACTTGCCCTATCGGCTGGGCTGACCATGCTTGAAAAGGTCCCCTTTTTATCTGGGATCATCGGGAACTATTCAGCAGCGAGTATGAACCTTTATCGAGGGTATGATCTACTCTTTACCATTGTGAGTACGGTGCTTCTAGCCCCTGTGGTGGAGGAAGTGATCTTTCGAGGATATGTCCTTGATATTTTGCTTGAGACCTTTCCTGAGCGCACGGCACTTCTCTTTGTTACCATTGGATTTGCCATCTGCCATGTCAACCCTCTGTGGGTGATCTATGCGGCCATTTCGGGCTTTCTCTTTTGCTTTATTGCAATACGAGAGGACGGAATTTTTTACCCTGTGCTATGTCACATTGGCTTTAACCTCCCTTCTGCGATTATCGTTGTGGTGACCCTCTATGTTGAGGGGGCAGAGACTGTGATGCAACACCCTTATTTCTTGGCGGGGCTGGGGCTTCCCTGTTGTTGGGTGGCGCTTGTGGTGGCGAAACACTATGCAAGACAGAGCGAGAGTGGATATCTCTCGATACGATTAAATTGGAGGCATGACTCATGATTTTCAAAAAGATTGGACTGGGCGCTTTCCTAGTGGTGCTACTCTCGACCTTGCTCGGTGGGTTTATCACCATGGGTATGAGCGCCTTGAGCTCGGTACTCAAGCGAGAGACCTTCGAGTTTTTTAAGCCTGAGGTCTTTTTGAAAGCCTCGACCTATGGGTATGGCTTTGTGGCACTGGCCCTTTGCGTGATTTGTTATTTTGCCCTATCGAGGGACATGGGAGAGGGGAAATCCCTGTTGCGTCGCAAGGCGAAGGCTGTGGTGGGTGCACTTGAAAACTCACGGTTTTTGCTGGACAAAGAGAGGGATGAGCTATTCCCTCGCAAGAAGTTCACACAACTCAATGATGAGAATGAAGATGGTATCGCCCTCTATGGCGTGTATAATCAGAAGAAAAAAGAACTGGATATTAACCTTTGCGCCCCTGCGCACGGTCTGATCATTGGTGCGACCGGTTCTGGTAAAACCACAACCTTTATAAACCCTGTGGTGCAGATTTTGGGGCATACCAGTGCCGGATCTTCTATGATTTGTACCGACCCTAAAGGGGAACTCTTTCAAATGCACTCCAAAATGCTCAAAGAACGTGGGTATAACGTGATGGTCCTTGACCTGCGTGATCCCTATTCCTCCTATCGGTGGAATCCTTTGGGCGAGATTTACGACCGTTATCAGGTATATGCCCACAAAGGGGATAATATTTACGAGCGCACCGACAATGTGAAATCTTCTGGACTGGAAATCCTTGCGCCCTTAGATCGTTTTGGGGATGTTTGGTATGAGTTCGAGGGGAAAGCCTATGCAGATGGTCGTGTGCTTTATAACTATGTCCGTGTCGAAAAGCAGAAGATTTACGATGAACTTTATGAAGATTTGAACGATTTGATCAGTGTGCTCTGTCCCATTGAGTCGGCAGATGACCCTGTGTGGGAGAAGGGAGCACGTTCCATCGTTCTTGCGACCTGTCTTGCCATGCTTGAGGACAGTGAAGACCCAAAACTTGAGATGACCAAGGATAAGTTCTGCTTCTACAACGTCTCGAAGGCAATTTCTAACTCGGAAAATGAATTTGAAGCCCTCAAACGATATTTTGATGGTCGCTCGAAACTATCCAAAGCGGTTGGTATTTCTCGTCAAGTGGTGTCGGCTGCCGATCAAACCCTGTCGAGTTATATGTCCATTGCCTTTGATAAATTAGCGATGTTTAACGATGAGGGTCTTTGTGCGTTGACAGCTGATACCGACATTGACCCCTCGAAATTCGGGGATGAGCCCACGGCGCTCTTCCTGAAAATTCCAGATGAAAAGGATACCCGTCACGCATTGGCTGGGGTCTTTATCCTCTCGATTTATAAGGCACTCATTAAAGTGGCTTCGGCGAGAGAGGATCTATCCCTTCCTCGTAACGTCTACTTCCTCCTCGACGAATTTGGTAACATGCCCAAGATTGACAAATTCGACAAGATGATCACGGTTGGTCGTAGCCGTAAAATTTGGTTTCACATGGTGGTGCAATCCTATGCGCAGCTCAACAACGTCTACAGTGATACCGTGGCTGACATCGTGAAATCAAACTGTGGTATTAAGATGTTCATCGGGTCCAACGATATTGCCACTTGTGAAGAGTTCTCTAAGCTCTGCGGTAACATGACGGTTTCCACCTCGAGCGTTTCGGGGGCTGTGGGAGGAAGTCAAGGGGTCAACTATTCTAGTCAGATCCAAGAAAGACCCCTCATCTACCCCTCGGAGCTGATGAAGCTTAACAATAAAAAAGATACCGGTAACGCCATCATCGTGACCTTCGGTAACCATCCATTACGTACCAAGTTTACCCCAAGTTATCGCTGTCCACTCTATGAATTTGGGCAGATGGATTTGACAGATGTGCGCAACAACGTCTTCTTTGGAGATCAGATTTTCTACGATCTTGATGAACGCAACTATCTTATTTTAGATGGTGGGGCAGAGGAGGCAGAGGCTGAGGCAGCTGTGGAGCCACCTCTCTACGATGTGCCAGAGCCAGAGCAACCTGTTGCACCACCTGCGCCCGAATATGTGCCACCCGAGCCGGTTTATGTGCCAGATGAGCTTGAGGTTGGAATGTCGCCAGTTGCGACCCTCGAAGGGATGCCACAGATGCCGAAGTATGTTCGCCCTGAGATGGAAGAACAGCGAGAACCAGAATATGAGAACCAACCAAAACCCAGTACGGATGACATTCCTCAATGGGATGAACTGTGGTGAGGAGCGAAAGAGAGGAATCGGAATGACCTATTTGAGAAAAGCACTGGCGTGTTCCCTCGTACTTATGATGATTGCGAGCCAGTCGGTCGTCTTTGCTAATACGAGCAATCCGTTGGATATTTATGACCAAATCGTCAAATCCCAAGGACAGGTTGGGGCATTGGATCCCGATATGGTTGGGCAAGTGATTCTACCTGATGGGGTGAGCTCGCCAACTTGGGATGGGACAATCAACGAAACAACCGAGGAGACCACCCCAGAAACCCCTGATACCACAGAGCCCGGAACCAGTGATCCTGGTACCACGGCGCCTGAGCCCACGGAACCTGACACCTCAACCCCTGAGCCCAGTGAGCC
>JAWXUK010000121.1:0-6030 GCA_044432785.1 Eubacteriales bacterium
CTGTTGTGGTTTGGTGTGCTGCCACGGTTGTGACACCTGTGGAAGGTGTTGTGTAAACCACGGAGGGTGCAGCCGATTCGTTAGGATTGAGATAGGAATGGAGGGCAGCCCCTCCAAATCCAGCCCCCAGTCCGAAGAGAGAGCAAAGAAAGAGAAGAGGTAGGATGGGGGTGCGTTTTCTTCGAGAAGGTGGATGGTAAGGAATGGGGGTTTGAGGGGTGTTATATTGATAGTCCATAAAATAAACTCCTTTTGAAATTCAAGCTTTTTGATCTTGTTGTACATAGTTTACACTCCGAAGATGAAAAGAATGTGAAAACTATTGATTTATTTTTAGTTTCAGCAAAAAGGAAAAATCTTCTAAAATCATTGCAAAATCACGTTGATAACCAGAAAAAATACCTATCTTATAGAGATTTGATAGAATGAGGACAAGGATAGGTGCGAAAATCATAGCGAGAATTCCACCCATTTTTAAGCCAACATAGATGGAGACTAGGGAGAGTAGGGGCGAGATTCCAGTCTGTTCGCCCATGATTTTTGGCTCTGCGATGCGACGAGCGAGGGCTGTGACACACCAAATCACGAAAAGTTCCCCCCCAAGGGAGAGATTTCCCATGGCGAGAGCAACTATGGTCCACGGAATTAAGATCAGTCCTGCACCGATGAAGGGGATAAAGTCTAAACAAGCGATGAAAAGGGATAAAAGGAGGGAATAGGACTGTCCGATGACTAAAAAACCTACAAAAAGGATGAGAAAAACACCGACTGAGAGAAAAAATTGAGCCCTGAGATATCCCCCAAAGGCAGTGAGTGCAGTGGATTTCACCTGAGAGAAGAGATAGAGAATATCTTGATTCACCCAGGAGGAGAGCTTTGTGCAGAGATAGGGATATTCTGCTGTAAGGAAGTAAGATCCCATTAAAAACACTAAAAATGAGAGGAAGAAAGAGGGTAATGACTGCATAAAACCCCAAAAACAGCTTGTTAGGTTGGCGAGTAAGGTTGGAATCCATCCTTCGAAGTTCTGAACAAAATGGAAGGCGATTTGCTCTGCCCATGCAGCAGCAGAGGGAGAGAGGGAGTGGAAGGCTCGCTCGAGAGAGAGGTGTAGTTCTGTTACCACATGTTGAAGAATGGAAGGAAGGGAGTCGAGGGTAAGGGTTAATTCATCGAATGTGCAGAAAAGTGCGTAACAAGTACCACCTATCATGCCGATAAATAGGAGTAATACCAGAAAAAAGGAGAGAATGGGGCGACGAAATCCGAGTTTTCGTTGTAAAAACAGCACACAAGGGTTGATGAGAGCTGCGAGAAGGAATCCGAAAATAAAGGGAGAAAAGAGATTGAAAAAGGGTGGAATCCCCCAAAAAAGACCTAAAATCACCCCGATGAGTAATAAAATCCGAAGTGAAACCCTACCATAGAGCAAATAGCGCTGATGCGAGGTGATTGGTGTCATAGGTTATCTCCTTTTTTCATGATTTGATAAGCATAGTATCTGTGATCGAAAAAAAGTGATACCCTAATTTTAATGGAAAAAGAAAACCACCTGCCAAAATTAGGTTTTGACAGGTGGAATCTAGTTATTACTGTGGATATTTCCAAGATTATTCGTAAAAATTCTTATTTCACGAGGGAATTTTTCCAGTTGGAATATTTTTCGATTTTATTATCACAATCTTGCGAACTGCTTCCCGAAGTGAGGAGGTATAGCTTGACCTTTGGCTCGGTTCCGGATGGGCGAACCAAGATGACGGTGCCGTCTTCGAGGGTGTAACGAAGGACATTCGAGCCCGAGAGCTCCATGGAGGTAGTGGCACCGGTTTTGGTATCCACAACCGAGCCGTCTTGATAGTCACGACGTTCCACGACAGAGGTGCCCTCGATAGAAGTGGGTGGGTTTTGACGGAGGGTTTGCATCATGGTTGCCATGTTTTTGAGTCCGTCCACTCCTTGCATCTCAATATTGATGGTACGCTCGTTATAGTAACCGTATTTTTCGAAGAGGGATTGGATGGCTTGGGAGAGGGTCATATTTTTAGCAGCGTAGTGGGCTGCCATCTCGGAGAGGAGAAGGGAGGCAGTGACGGCATCCTTGTCACGGACAAAGTCGCCCAACATATAGCCAAAGGATTCCTCGTAAGAGAAGATGACGGTTCCCTCGTTGGCAGATTCAAGCTTGTCTTTTTTCTCGGCGAGGAACTTAAAGCCAGTGAAGGTATCGTGGCAAGCCACATTGTTGACCTCGGCGACCTTGCGTGCCATCTCGGTTGTGACGATGGTTTTGAGCATGGTGGGGTTTTTAGGCATGGAATTTGTGGAATTTCTTGCCGTAATGATGTAATCGAGGAGAAGAACACCGGTTTGGTTGCCAGAAATGACCTTAAAACTGCCATCTGCTTCGGCAACCATGATACCAACACGGTCGGCATCGGGGTCTGAAGCGAGGATGAATTGTGCGCCGTTTTTCTTAGCGAGTTCTACGGCGAGAGCGAAGCCCTCGGCATTTTCAGGGTTGGGGGAGACCACGGTGGGGAAGTTTCCGTCGAGCACCATTTGCTCTGGCACGCAGATCACGTGCTTCATGCCGGCACGTTTGAGTGCTTCTGGGATGAGGTAGTGTCCTGTACCGTGGAAGGGGGTGTAGACCATTTTGAAGTTATCAGCCACGGCTGGCATGGCATTTTTATCAATGACTTCGGCAAGACATTTTGCAAGAAATGCTTCGTCAGTGGTCTCGCCCATGATGGTGATTTTTCCTTCGGCGACAGCTTTGTCGTATTCGTAGGGAGTGGGGCAAGCGAAGACGTCGAGTGCTTGCATGGTTTCGGCGACTTGAGAAGCTGGGAGGGGTGGCAGCTGAGCGCCGTCGCTCCAATAGACCTTGTAGCCATTATATTCTTTAGGGTTGTGGCTTGCAGTGATGTTGATACCGGCGAGACAGCCGTATTCACGAATAGCGAAGGAGAGTTCGGGGGTGGGGCGCATTGCATCAAAGAGACGGACCGAAATGCCATTTGCCACCATGATACAGGCAGCTTCACGGGCAAAGATATCGGAATTATTACGACAATCGTAGCAAATTGCCACGCCTTTTTTGACTTCGGCAGGTGGTTGTTTCAAAATGACTTGGGCAAAACTGTGGGTAGCATGACGGATGACGTGCAGATTCATGCGATAAAGTCCGACACCCATGGTACCACGCAGACCTGCAGTACCAAAGCTAAGTTGGCTAAAAAACCGACTTTCTTTTTCTTTTTCGTCATCTTTAATGGCGAGAAGTTCGTTTTTCTCGTCTGGGGAGAGAGCAGGGCTTGCGAGCCAGTGGTCGAATTGTTCTTGATAAGACATGTTGGAGACCTCCTAAAAAATTTGGTTAAATACGCTAACTCCATTATAGCACAAAAATTTTCCTTTGAAAAGCCCTATTTGTGGTAGGACGATCCCTCGATGATTTTGAAGGCTCGATAGATCTGCTCGAGGAGGATGACCCTTGCGAGGTGGTGGGGGAAGGTCATGGGGGAGAGGGATAGTTTGAGTGTGGCACGGGATTTGACATCATCGGAGAGTCCATAGGATCCACCTATCACGAAAACAAGATGTCGCATAGGACCATTTGCCACGGATTGAACCTGGGTTGCAAGGGCTTGACTAGAGAGGGTTTTCCCTTCGACACAGAGGGGGATGAGGGCAGAATCGCTAGGCACTTTTGATAATATCTGCCCCCCTTCTTTGTGCAAAGCAGCGAGGATTTCTCGCTCGGAGGGGTGGGAGGGGAGTTTTTCCTCTGGGATTTGGGTCAAGGTGAAGTTACAGTACCCACCCAGTCGTTTGATATATTCGTCGGAAGCATCGAGGAAGAATTTTTCCTTGAGCTTGCCCACTACGATAAGGTGGACTTTAAGCATAGGTCGCCACCTTTCCAGTTTCGACGGTGTAGCTGTGGGGGCTGATCTTCTCCCCTGCGACGACCAAGGTGGGCAGTTGGAGATTTGCTTGATCGAGGGATTGCTTAACGGCTTCGAGAGCGAGCGTGGGAGTATTATTTTCCTTGGAAAGATGAGCGAGGATGGCTGTGGTCACCCCTGCATTGACGGCATTTGCGATGAGCTCCCCCCCAGCTTGGTTAGAGAGATGACCATGGTCGCTCGATACTCGCTTCTTGAGGGAGCTTGGGTAGGGGCCATGTTTGAGGAGCTCAGGGTCGTAATTTGTTTCAGCGACGATGAGGTGAGAGCCCTCTACGGTGCGCCAAATCTGGTTTGTGACATAGCCAAGGTCGGTGAAGAGGGACATCTTTGCACTCCCTCCCACCACAGCAAAACCAAGACTTCCAGAGCAGTCGTGAGGGGTGGGACAAGGGGTGATCTCGAGGTGGGAGAGGGTGATTGGTTGCTCGAGTGCGAAACAGAGAGGACGGAGGGAGGGGAACTTGGAGACCAGTTGGTGGAGGGTGTCTTGACTGGCATAAAGGGGGATGGGGCACTTTCGTGTGATCACCTCAAGCCCTGAAATATGGTCGATGTGGGCGTGGGTGATAAAAATACCAGATAGGTCGGACGGGGTGAGGTGAACCTGTGCGAGTCCCTGTGTGATTCGCCTTGCAGAGATGCCAGCATCGAGTAAAATATGGGTGTTTTGGTGGGAAACCAGATAACTATTGCCACTGGAACCACTGCCAAAGGGGAATACAATCATAAAAAGTGCCTCGTATCTGTATAGAATAACGGCACGCAGAATCTGCGTGCCGTAAGGGTTGAATGAAGGGAAGAGATGAAAATGGGGGGGAGTGGGGGATTAAATGGCTTGAACCTGTGTCTCTTCCTCGGCAGTTTGGATTGCCTCGATGTCGGCACCCACAGCAGTGAGCTTTTCCACGATCCCTTGATAACCACGTTCGATGTGGTAGATGCCGTCGATTTCGGTTTCACCCACAGCAGCAAGGGCTGCGATGATCATGGCAGCACCGGCACGGAGATCGCATGCGTGGACACGTGCTCCTGTGAGCTGTTCGGCACCTTCGATAACAGCCATTTTGCCGTCCACTTGAATCTTAGCTCCCATGCGGCGAAATTCGTCAACATAGCGATAACGGTTATCCCACACCCCTTCGTTGAGGATGGAGGTACCATTTGCAAGGCAGAGGACAGCAGCGATTTGAGGTTGCATATCGGTGGGAAAACCAGGATAAGGCATGGTTTTTACGTTTGCTTTTTGAATGGGACCATCACGACGCACGAGAACGGCATCGTCACGCTCTTCAATGGTGACACCCATTTCAATGAGCTTTGCCGAGATGCAGTCGAGGTGTTTGGGGATGACGTTGCAAATTTCGACCTCACCACCAGCAGCAGCAACCGCTGCCATGTAGGTTCCGGCTTCAATTTGGTCGGGGATGATGGAATAGGTTCCACCACCAAGACGTTCCACTCCACGGATTTTAATGACATCGGTTCCGGCACCCATGACGTCGGCACCCATGGAGTTTAGGAAGTTTGCGAGGTCCACGATGTGTGGCTCTTTTGCAGCATTTTCGATGACCGTGAGACCTTGCGCCAAGGTGGCAGCTAACATGATATTCATGGTAGCGCCCACAGAAACAACATCAAGATAGATTTGACTTCCGACAAGATGCTCGGACTTTGGATCTTTTAGGTTTGCACAAATGACACCATTGACCACCTCGACAGAGGCGCCCATGGCTTCAAAGCCTTTGATATGTTGGTCAATGGGACGTCCACCGAGGTTGCACCCACCTGGCATGGGGACTTCGGCATGGCCAAAACGACCGAGCAGTCCACCCACGAGATAGTAGCTCGCACGGATTTTACGGGCGAGCTCGTAAGGGACTTGAAGATTGCGAATGGAAGAACAATTCACTTCGACAGTGGAGGAATTGAGCAATTTGACATCGGCACCTAGCTCACGCAAACTTTGTAGCATGAGGGTGACATCGCTGATTTCAGGGACATTTTCAATGCGACACTGACCGTCCACAAGGAGGGCGGCTGGGATGATAGCCACTGC
>JAWXUK010000122.1:0-6030 GCA_044432785.1 Eubacteriales bacterium
GTTTGATCCTCATCCCCGTAGAGGGCTCGTGTCGCACTCTCGATGGCTCCCATGAGTTTAGCCGTATTGCGCAGGAGGGATTTTCGACCCTCGAGGGTGACGTCCTCCTCTGGTTGAAGATCGGCACGTTCAAGCTCGCTAATTTGAAAGGTCAAACTGTCCACACGACGTGCCTTTTCGCTCTCGTCGAGTTTCAAACTGGCACGTTCGGCATGGATTGCCAGCAGTTTTTGATATTGAGCGAGGTAGTCTGCAAGCATTCCATCAGTCTTGCCGAAACGATCGAGATAACCGAGGTGGCAGAGGGGGTCGAGCAGTTGCTGTCCGTCGTGCTGACCGTGGATATTGAGGAGCTGTTTGCCCAGTTCTTTGAGCTGTGCCACCGTAATGGGTTTGCCGTTGACACGACAGGTATTCTTCCCCTCGGGGTGGAGCTCCCGTTGTAAGATAAGTTCCTCGGCATCGGCAAAGCCGTTCTCCTCGCACCAATTTTGGGGGAGGTTTTCTTCGAAAGAAGCGCTTACAAGGGCAGATTTGCACCCTGTACGGATGAGGTCACGGCTGGTGCGCTCGCCGAGGACGGCGCTAATGGCATCTACCACGATGGATTTACCGGCTCCTGTCTCCCCTGTGAGCACATTGAATCCGTTGTGAAAGGTGATGTCGATCTCTTCAATTAAGGCGATGTTTTCGATGTGTAATAAGGTGAGCATATCGGCTCCTTTCGGGGATTTAGGCTAGTGCTCCATCCTGTCTGAAAAGATAGATTGATATGTGTCTATTTTTTGTTCCAGACAAGGCGGAAGAGTCCTAAATCCTGGTGGCTTTAGGACGATGACAACGAAGTCTGGGGCAAAAAAGAGATGCATAGCGATCATCGTTTCTGTCAGGATGGTGCACCAGGTTAGTGGAGGAATGTTTTAAGCTCTTCTGCTGCGGCAATGGCAGCTTTGAGGTCGGTCATGATGAGCATACCGGTATCATCACCTGCAAGGGTGCCCACCATTTCTGGAAAATCCATAGAGTCCACGGCAGCGCAAGCAGCACTCGCAAGCCCTGGCATGGTCTTAACCACGATGATATTTTGTGCCACAACCACCGAGAGCACTCCCTCTTTGAAAATAGTGACAAGGCGACTGGTTGACACACGATTATGGCTACGATTAGACACGGTATAACGATAGTGCCCCCCTAGCAGTTCCTTCACGAGGGAGAGCTCTTTCATATCACGTGAGATGGTGGCTTGGGTTGCGTGATAGCCCCGTGCCACTAGGGTTTCTTGTAGTTGTTCTTGGGTTTCGATGACCTCGCCTGCAATGATGGCAAGGATTTCATTTTGACGTTCCTGTTTCACCTTGAATTACCTCTCAACTTCTGATTTAAGGTATGGAAAAAGCTTCGGTTGGTGAGTCGAATGAGCCGAGTAACCGATTGAGATTGATAGATTTCGATGCGCTCCCCTGGGTTGATACGGATGGTTTTTCCACCGTCTACGGCGAGATATAGATGCTTGCGACTTCCCTTGGGTAGGCGCAGGGTAAGAACACGATCCCCCGATAATACCATAGGGCGAGCCGTGAGTTGGTGCGCGCAAATGGGGGTGATCAAAAGGCATTCCGTGGTGGGTTCCACGATGGCCCCCCCTGAGGACATGGAATAGGCTGTCGACCCTGTGGGGGTGGAAACAATGACCCCATCCCCTGTGATGGTGGTGACCTGAATATCCCCTGCGATGACCTCTACCTCTGCCACTCGAGCCATAGACCCCTTGGAGATCACTGCATCGTTGAGTGCCACTCCATCATAGAGAACACGTTCCCCTTTGAGGTGACGCACCTGAATCATCATGCGATTCTCGGTGGTGTATCTCCCTTCGGCGAGGGCTCGTAGCATGAAGAGTTCGGTGCGTTCTAGTTCTGCCATAAAGCCGACACTGCCCATGTTGATCCCTAAGATGGGGATATTGTGGATCACGGCATCCCTTGCAGCATGGAGGATGGTTCCGTCCCCGCCAAAACAGATGAGGACATCCGAGGTGGGGAGCTCGGCTTGTAAGGTGGAGAGAACAACATCCGAGGGAACCTTGATATCGTCCGATTTTTTGAGATCGAATGGGAGGACCAATACGGTCTCCACACCAAATTTTTCGAGTACTTCCTTTGCTTCGAGGGCTGCCCCTAGGTTGTAATCTCGATAGGGGTTTGAACTAAGAATGACCTTCATCTTGCCCCTCCTTCCCTATGGTATGCGATTGCGCCACCAGATTTTGGATGTCCATTTTGGGGTAGTCCCCCGGTATTGTGGTGATGTATGCTAAATATTCAATATTCCCCTCGGGCCCTTTGATGGGGGAATAGGTGATTTCTTTGACCAAAAATTCGCTCTGCTCTGCGTGGGTATAGAATTGCTCGATGACACGTTCGTGGACGGCTCGATCCCGTACCACTCCCTTTTTGCCAACACTTTCCCTTCCTGCTTCAAACTGTGGTTTGATGAGGCAGACACCTTCCCCACCCTCTTTGAGAAGGGGTTTGATGGGTGGAAGGATATGTCGCAGCGAAATGAAGGAAACATCCACCGAAAAAAAGTCGAGAGGGTTTGGAATTTCGGTGGTGGTGAGGTAACGTGCGTTGGTTCGCTCGAGGGAGCAGACCTGTGGGTGGTTGCGCAATTTCCAGTCCAATTGATTATACCCACTATCCACGGCATAGACATAACTTGCCCCCTGCTGTAGCATACAATCGGTAAATCCCCCTGTGGAAGAGCCGATATCAGCGCAAGTGAGTCCTTCCAAAGCGAGAGAGAAGCTATCCACCGCCTTTTGCAACTTAAGCCCCCCTCGACTCACGAAGGGGAGGGGGTTTCCTCTCACCACAAGGTGGGGGATCTCTTCGAGCGAGATGGGATGTCCTGCTTTTGCGAGTTTTTGCTCTTTATAATAGACCTTGCCTGCCATGATGAGCCCTTGCGCCTTCTGTCTGCTCTCTGCCAAGCCATGCTCTACCAAAACCACATCAAGTCGTTGTTTTGCCATGGGATAGCACCTCCAAACTGCGTTGATATAGTCCCTCGGCATCCAAGCTATAATCCTGCATGAGCTCGGATACTGTGCCGTGGGGGGGAGGGGTGTCACCGAGATTGACAAGGCAGATCTTAGCCTGCAAACCCCGTTGCGCCACCATCGAGGCGAGTTTTTCTCCCATGCATCCATGGGAGATGCAGTCCTCTGCCACGAGGAGTGCCCCTGTCTGTTGCACTGATCCAAGCACTGCCGTGCCATCGAGGGGGGCGAGTTGGTTGAGTTTGATCACTTGGGCTGTAAAACCATCTTGTTCTAGTCGGTCGGCACACTCGAGAAGGGGGTTGATTTGGGTGCCGTATCCAACGAGCGTGATGGCTTCCCCTGTGCGAAGAGTATCGGCTGGGTTGTGGGTGTAATCCTGACGAAATTCCCCTTCCGATCCTCGTGGATAACGGATTGCCACTGTGCCACTTTGGTGGTTGATCGCCCAATCGAGCATGCTCTCAAGTTCGGTATGGCACGAGGGGGCGAGGAGGGTGAGTGATGGGACTGCGCCGAGGTAGGAGATATCGAACACTCCGTGATGGGTTTCCCCATCCTCGCCAACAAGCCCTGCCCGATCCACTGCAAAAATAGCATGGAGTTTTTCGATAGCGATATCATGGATGAGCATATCAAATCCACGTTGCAAAAAAGTGGAGTAGACAGCAAACACTGGGATGGCGCCTTGCTTTGCAAGCCCTGCAGCGATCGAGACTGCGCAGCCCTCAGCAATTCCGACATCTATGGTTCGAAGTGGGAAAACATCAGCGAACCGATCTAACCCTGTTCCACTTTGCATGGCAGCAGTGATCGCCATGATTTTTTCGTTGCGCCGTCCCAAGTAAGTCAGTTTTTTCCCGAAGGTGGATGTGAAGGTCTCCCCTGACCTTTTCAGAGGTTCGCCGGTTTTGATTTCGAAGGGAGGGGTACCATGAAAACGGTCAGGACTTTCCTCTGCGAGGGGGTAGCCACGTCCCTTTTTGGTCCGAACATGGAGCACCACGGGGTTTGTTTGCTCCTTAGCATAAGAGAGGATACGGATCAATCCATTGAGGTCGTGTCCGTCCACAGGTCCGAGGTAGGTATAGCCCATTTGCTCAAAGAGCGAGCAAGGGAGGAGGACACTTTTGATCCCCTGTTTGATTCTATGAATGATGCCATGCACCCCTTTTCCAAAGGAGGTGGCAAACATGAATTTGCGATATTTTTGTCGAAAGGTGAGGTATTGTGGTTTGAGTCGTTGACTTGCCAAATACCGTGAAATCCCCCCCACATTTCGGGTGATGGACATCCCATTATCGTTGACAATGACAAGGAGTTGCGAGCCCAGTGCGCCCCCTGTAGCGAGCCCTTCGAAGGCGAGTCCTCCAGTGAGTGCGCCGTCCCCCATGAGTGCAATGACGTTATGGGACTTTCTAAGGAGGTCACGGCTGTGCGCCATTCCTGTTGCCACAGCAACCGAGTTGGACGCATGCCCTGCGATAAAGGCATCGTGTTCGCTCTCAGATGGCTTAGGAAAGCCGGATAACCCCCCTTTTTTCCGTAGGGTTTCCATTTCCTCGCCACGTCCGGTGATAATTTTATGGGGGTAGCATTGATGCCCCACATCGAAGACCAGTCGGTCGCTCCGTGTATCAAAGACCGAATGGATGGCCACGGTGAGTTCCACTGCCCCTAAATTCGAGGCGAGGTGCCCCCCATTTTCCGAGACAGCTTTGACGATTTGTATACGGAGGTTTTGGCACAGTTGGGTGCGCCCTTGTTCGCTGTAATCCGCTAAAATCGGTTGATCGTTGATTCCCATTTAGACCCCCATCACGGTGACGAGACAGCCCACTCCTACACCAAGCAATGCGCCACACACCACTTGGAAAGGGGTGTGTCCGAGGAGCTCTTTGAGCTCTTTTGTCATGTTTTGTGGGGTGAAATCCCCCCAGTTTTTCTCAGAGTAGAGCTTAACAATACTGTTAAGAAGTTTCGCCTGCTCCCCTGCAGCACGACGCACGTTACACGCATCATACATCACAATCATGGACATGACAAGTCCCAATGCAAAAATGGGGGAGTCCATCCCTTCGGTGAGGGCGATACTTGTCACCGTCGCAACAATGAGGGAGGAGTGTGAACTTGGCATTCCACCACTCGAGAGCAATAGTCCCATCTCCCATCGACGATTAACCACTAGATTGACGATGACCTTGAGTACCTGTGCGACAAACCAGCCCACAAAGCCACAGTCGAAGGCTACGTTTCCTGTCATAAATCCTGTTGATTCTAGCATGATTGTTACCTCTACTTTTCTCTTGATTCTAGTTGTGTTGCGAGTGCGATGTGAAACTCTGGGCTTTGCAAGGAGGTGATTGCTTGGATGCTCTCACGAGTCAGCTTTTCCAGTTCTGCTTGGGCACCTTCGGCACCTAATTCGGTGAAAAAGGTGTGCTTTTGCAACCCTTTATCCGATCCGATGGGTTTTCCTAGGGTTTCTGTATCACCCAATTCATCAAGGATATCATCCCTTATTTGAAAGGCTCTCCCCAGTTTTTGGGCATAGATGGTGATCTTCTCCAGTTGCGACGGGGTCCCCTGTGCCACAATCCCACCCAATTGGCAGGCTGCCACAATCAGCGCCCCTGTTTTCTTGGACTGAATGCGCTCGAGCTCTGCGAGGGTGGTGGGGTTCTCGGCGATATCCAGCGCTTGCCCCCCTACCATGCCGTTCACCCCTGCGCACTGTGCCAGGGCAAGCACCCCTTTCGATATGGTCTTATGAGGGAGGTCTGCTTGCGCAATGGTGGCAAATGCGAGGGTGAGCAGTCCGTCACCAGCTAAAATGGCAGTTGCCTCTCCATAAACCTTGTGGTTTGTGGGTTTTCCACGGCGATAATCGTCGTCATCCATGGCTGGTAGGTCATCATGAATGAGGGAATAGGTGTGAACCATTTCCACAGCAGCAGCAAAGGGAAGCG
>JAWXUK010000123.1:0-5965 GCA_044432785.1 Eubacteriales bacterium
CAGTTGTCCCTCCTGAAACGCAAAGGCATAGAAATGGCGGGGTGAGGTCGGGGTGGGTGAGGTAGTTGCTAGCGATGTGACCTTGGACGTGGTGAACCGGAATGAGGGGGATATTCAGTCCGAAGGCGAGGGATTTTGCAAAGTTGACTCCGACGAGGAGAGCGCCGATCATGCCGGGGCCGTTGGTCACGGCGATGCCGTCAATTTCATTCTTCGAGAGGTGGGCGACATCTAAAGCTCGTGTGACGAGGGTGGTGACCGATTCGAGGTGCTTGCGTGAGGCGAGTTCTGGGACGACACCTCCGTAGAGGGTGTGCATTTCGATTTGACTTGCGACCTCATTTGAGAGGATGGTGCGTCCGTCTTGGACAACGGCAGCGGCAGTTTCGTCGCAAGAGGTTTCGATGGCGAGTAGTTTCATTGGATCACCTCGGAGAAATATCTGGTCATGATTTGGGCATCTTCTTTGGGCTTTTCATAGTAGTCGGGCCGTGTAGCGACATTGGAAAAGCCGTGCTTTTCGTAAAGGGAGATGGCTACGTGATTGGAGGCTCGCACCTCGAGGGTGAGGAAGGCGAGATATTGCTCGGCGAAACGACAATAGACATCGATTAGGGCAGAGGCCACCCCTTTTTTTCGGTGCTCGGGGGCAGTGGCAATGTTGTCGATATAGCCCTCGTCCACAACGACGAGTAGTCCACTATAGCCGAGGAGTTCCCCTGTTTGGGGGTTCTGGGCGACGAGGAAACTGGTCTGGTTGCTGGCGAGCTGATCTTGTAGCATGGGTTTTGTCCACGGCATGGAAAAGCATTGGTTTTCGAGCTCAACCACCCTGTCGAGATGGGATTGCTCCATGGGTACCACTTGTATTTGCATAGGTTTCCTCGATTCTACTTATTGTATCAAAATTAAATAATATACCATTAGTATTAGTGCGCTTCAGCCCAACTGCGACCGATTGTGGTATCGGCTTTGAGAGGGATTGCGAGGGAGAGCACCCCTTCCATTTCACGTTGGAGGAGGGTTGCCACTTGATCTGCCTCGGATTTGGGGGCTTGGACGAGGAGTTCATCGTGGACCTGTAGGATGAGTTTTGCAGAGAGACCCTCGGCGATGAGGGCATTTGAGACCGCAATCATAGCGAGCTTGATGATGTCGGCAGCAGTACCTTGGATGGGCATATTGAGGGCGATCCTCTCGCCGAAACTGCGCATATTGAAGTTGGAGGAGGAAAGTTCGGGAATCCATCGGCGACGGCCTAGGAGGGTGGTGACGTAACCGTCGGTTTTGGCCTGCTCGACCACTTGCTCCATATAGGATTTGATGCCGTGGTAGGTGGCGAAGTAGCGCTCGATATAACTTTTGGCTTCGGGGACCGAGACACCGATATCTTGAGAGAGGGAGAAGGGAGAGATGCCGTACACGATTCCGAAGTTGACGGCTTTTGCCGACCGTCTCATGAGGGGGGTGACGTCCGGGAGGTCAACTCCGAAGACTTGGGCTGCAGTTTGGGCGTGGATGTCCTCGCCACTTTGAAAGGCAGCGATCATGGTTTCATCCTTTGCCATGTGGGCGAGGAGTCGGAGTTCGATTTGGGAATAGTCGGCATCGATGAGCACCATATCGGGCTCGGCCACAAACATTTCACGCATTTTTGCCCCTAAGGGGGTGCGTATGGGGATATTTTGTAGATTTGGTTCGGTGGAAGAGAGTCTGCCCGTGGCAGTGACCGTATTTTGGAAACTGGTGTGGATTTTGGAATTGTGGTCCACCACTTTGAGGAGGCCTTCGACGTAGGTGGAGTTTAACTTGGAGGTGGTGCGATACTCTAAGAGGAGGGGGATGATGGGGTGATCTAGCTTTTCGAGGACTTCGACATTTGTGGAGTATCCTGTTTTGGTTTTTTTGGAGGGTGGGAGACCGAGGATCTCGAAGAGGATGTGTCCGAGCTGTTTGGGAGAGTTAATATTGAAGGTTTGTGTGGCTTGCTGATAGATTTCTGCTTCTAAGGTGGTGAGGCGATCCTTTAAGGTGAGACCGAAAGAGGTGATGGCTTGGCGATCCACCGTGAACCCCTCGTGCTCCATCTGGGCTAAAATGGTTGAAAGGGGCATTTCTACATCATTGAAGAGGGAATTCATGGATAAATTTTCGAGTTTAGGGGAGAGAATCTCGTAAAGTGCTGCAATTAGGGCGCTGTGGCTTGCAAGAGAACCATAGGCAATGGAGTGATCTGACAGGGGAGCAAAAGCCTCTGCGTTTAGATAGTCACTTTTATTACAAATAGTAAAATTGCAGTAGCGCTCTGATAGTTTTTCGAGATCATAGTCGGCTGCAGTGGGATCTAAGAGGTAGGCAGCGATCTCGGTATCGAAGTGGAATGGGGATGGAGTGATCCCTTCTTGCAAAAGATCGAAAATTAATTTCCGACTTCCGTGGACAATCTTCTTGGAAGGAGAGGTGAAGAACTCTTGCAGGAAAAGATGATAGTCGGCAAAGGCTGTTTCCATGATGATAGAGCAACGTGCGACCCCTTGGTGGTTGGTTTGGATGGAAACTCCTTGAAGATTTGGGAGGGCGAGTACCTCGACGGTGGGGGATTGCAAAGAGTCGGATATTAATTTTCGGCAATCTTCGAGATCTGTTATTATCACAACTTCACTGGTGCAAATCTCGACGGTATTACGCTCGTCGTCATCAGGGGTTTCGGTTTCGGAAAGGCCGTAGGTTTTGATGAGTTTGTAAAATTCTAATTTACGGAAGAGGGTGAGGAGCGCCTCGTTATCGTAGGGTTTGATTTTATTCTGGTCTGGCTGGAAGGTGATGGGGGCATCGGTACGGATGGTGGCGAGGGTGTAAGAGAGTCGGGCTGAGTCCTCGCCTTCTCGCATTTTTTTGAGCATGGCAGGCTTTAGTCCGAGGGTTTCGGAATCGTCGTTTTTTAATTTCCGGTAAATTTCATCGATGGATTTATGCTCGACAATGAGGGGGATGGCTGATTTTTCACCTACCCCTTTGACCCCTGCGATGTTATCGGAGGTGTCTCCCATGATTGCTTTTAGGTCGATGAGGTGGATGGGGTCGAAGCCATATTCCTCAAAGAAGAGGGTGGGTGTCATCTTCTTGGTGGTGGTTTTGCCCATGCGAGAAGAGACGAGATTGACACGCACCTTTTCGGTGATCAATTGGAGGGAATCTTTGTCCCCTGTGACGATGACGGTTTCCCATCCTTCCCCTTCGCAGATACGAGCTATGGTTCCTAAAAGGTCATCTGCTTCCCATCCCTGTTCGGCGTAGTGGGGGATATTCATGGCGCTGAGTACCTCTTTGAGGAGGGGGAGCTGGGAGGCGAGGTCGTCGGGCATTCCTTTGCGTGTTGCCTTGTAGTCGGGGGTGAGGTTGTGGCGAAAGGTGGGGCCCTTTAGGTCGAAGGTGACGCAGAGGGCATCTGGGGTTTCCTCTTTGACCAGTTTGTTGAGGATGGTGAGAAAGCCAAAGATGGCGTTGGTGGGCTGTCCACTTTGTGTGGTGAGGGTGTTTGTGACACCGTAAAAGGCACGGTTGAGGATGGAATTTCCGTCGAGTACCAATAATTTCATTGAGATCACTTCCTTATGGCTTGTATTATATCATTATTGCTCGTGGAATACAAGTGGAATCGTTTTTTAATTTACGGAAAAATAGAGGGAGGGGATAAAAAATCACCGAAAATTAATTTTCGGTGATTTTGTCATCTTATACCATGAGATCAGAGATGAGGGATACGAAGTCGGCTGGATCTTCTAGGGGGAGATCAGCGAGGAGGATGGCTTGTCCGTAACTGAGTTTTGCGTATTTTTCGATCAGATCGGTGTTGTTTGCTTCTACGGCAGATTGAAGTGCTTTGTAGCCTGTGGAGTCGGGGTTGAACTCGAGGACACGTTGGGCAGTCATATTGGCGCCCCCATCGAGTTTTGCCATATATTTTTCCATTTCGAGGGAGACAGAACCTTCGGTGGAGATGACCGCTGTGCCTCGTTTGAGGATACTGGAGATACGGACTGCGTGGACTTTATCTCCGAGTACCTCTTTGATGGCATCGAGGACTGGTTTGCCCTCTTCGGTTTTCTTCTCTTGTTCTGCCTTCTCTTCGTCGGTTTTTGGGAGAGCATCTTCGTCGGTGACCGATTTGAACATCTTTTCACCGATTTTTCCGAGTCCCTTCATGACGAAATCGTCGACATCTTCGAAGCAATAGAGGACTTCGTAGCCCTTGTCGAGGATGCGTTCTACTTGTGGGAGCTTGGAGAGTTGGGTGACGCTGTTACCACAAGCATAGTAGAGGTAGGGTTGGTCTTCGGGCATTCTCTCTTGATATTCGGCGAGGGTGACGTTTTTATCTTCTTTGGAGGACCAGAAGAGGAGGAGGTCTTGGAGGATTTCTTTATGTTGGCTGAATTCTGCCACCACACCGAATTTGAGCTGTGCGCCAAATGCTTTCCAGAAGGTTTCGTATTTGTCACGATCGTCCTTTTGGAGTTTGAGCAGTTCGGCTTTGATCTTTTTCTCGAGGTTTTTGGCGATGGTGCGCACTTGCTGATTTTGTTGGAGGAGTTCACGGCTGATATTGAGGGAGAAATCTTGGGAGTCTACCACGCCACGAGCGAAACGGAAGTGGTCGGGGAGGAGGTCGCCACATTTTTCCATGATTAACACGCCAGAGGAATAGAGTTGCAGTCCTTTTTCGTATTCACGAGTATAGAAGTCGTAGGGAGCTGCAGAGGGGACGTAGATCAGTGCTTTATAGGTGACATTTCCTTCGACCGAGGTGTGGACGGTGGAGAGAGGGGGTTGCCAATCGCCGAATTTTTCTTGGTAGAAGGATTGGTACTCTTCCTCGGTGACTTTGCTTTTTGGTTTTTGCCAGATGGGCACCATGGAGTTTAGGGTTTTGACCACACGTGTGGTGACCCATTCCATTTTGGGCTCTTCCCCTTCGGGGGTTTCGGCACCCTCAACTGGGACGTAGTTTTGATCGTCTACCTCCATTTGGATGGGGTAGCGAATATAGTCGGAATATTTACGGATGAGTGATTGGAGGAATTTTTCCTCGAGGAATTGTTCGTAGTCTTCGTCGTCGGTGGACTCTTTGATGTGCATGACGATGGTGGTACCTACGGTGGGGTCCTCTTTGGCTTTTTGGATGGTGAAGCCGTCGGTTCCTTCGGAGGTCCAGACAAAGCCCTCTTCTGCGCCATGTTGCTTGGAGGTGACCACCACTTTATCAGCCACCATAAAAGCAGAATAGAAGCCGACACCAAATTGACCGATGACGTCGATATCTTCGCCCTTTGCTTTGTCCATTTCCTCTTTGAATTTGAGGGAGCCACTGTGGGCGATGGTACCGAGGTTTTTGGAGAGATCCTCTTTGCTCATGCCGATGCCGTTATCGACAAGGGTGAGGGTGCGTGCCTCTTTATCGGGGGTGAGGGTGATCTTGAGGTCGTCACGGCTGATCGAGACCGAGTCGTCAGTGAGGGCGAGGTAGGCGAGCTTGTCCTCGGCGTCACTTGCGTTGGAGATGAGTTCCCGAAGGAAGATTTCCTTGTTGGTGTAGATGGAGTGGATCATAAGGTCCATGAGGCGTTTGGATTCCGCCTTAAATTCGGTTTTTTTCAATTGAGTTTCCTCCTGTGAACAAAAAATATTAGCACTCTAATTTATGAGTGCTAATATACTATATCGTATTTTCGGGAAAATTGCAAGGGTTTTTGAGAATTTTTTTTTAGAGGGGGAGTGGAAATTTTTTGAGAACGGTCTCGAACCAGTCGGGGAGGGGGGCTGTGAAGTGGAGCTCGTCCCCTGTTGTGGGGTGGAGGAAGCGAAGCTCTTTCGCATGGAGACACTGTGCTACGAGGGCTGGATGTGGTTTTCCACCGTAGAGGGTGTCCCCTAGTAATGGGTGTCCTCGGTGTGCGAGGTGTAC
>JAWXUK010000124.1:0-5936 GCA_044432785.1 Eubacteriales bacterium
GCATATCCCTCAATTTGGGCAATGGTGGCTTGGGGTAGCTTGCTGATTCTGTCCAAAACCAAAGCCAGTGGGTCAAGCTGAACTTTGTCCCGTGGTACAGCTTGAGTAGAGAGGTGCTGTAGCATGTTTACGTCTGCGTGAGCGATGAAAAATTCTGGATTCGCTGAAGAAAACACCACTACTTTGATGGTTTTGTCAGTTTCTAGCTGCGTGGCGAGGAGATTTAGGTCGGCTATCATGGCTTCGCCTTGGATATTCACTGGTGGGAAGTCAAAAACCACGTTTAGGACTGCTTTTGTTTGTTTTGCTGTAAATGTTTTAAAATTTGTGTTTGTCATGCTGATACCTCCGCTTTTTCATTTGCTGTCTTGGGTTGCTTTGGTTATTCTGTGCGGAATTGGTATCAAATATGTATTTTTTGATTAATTTAAAATCCCTCATGTATTTATGACAGTCGTTTTTGTTTCAAAAAATCTATGAAATGCTTTTCAGAATGATAAGCAAGTTTTGTAAATGCAAGGAATATCCCCTCTCTGTTATACTTTATAGAGAGGGGACTTTTGTACTACTTGTTCTTTTTTGATTCAAATGTTGGCATAAGAGATTCTTTTGAAGCGATCATATTCACTTTCATAATGGATAGTCTCATGAATATTTCACCATTTAATTCGTCTAGTTTTAGTTTCGCTTTAGCTTGATCTTCCATTTCTGAAATGATTTTCCTTTTTTCAGTGATTTCTTCGTGAAAGCACTGTATCATTTCAAAATTTTCTATTAATTTGGGGTGATGAAAAAGAACCGCTTTTTTAGGGTTTTTGGTTCCCTCTCCTGTTGTAATAATCTCTAGGTTCATATTATTATAAAGTGCAAAAAAAACAGACATGAAATCACCAACAGTTTCAACATCCTGTTTGTCCCAGTTACTATCTAAAATGTACCCCTCGCTGATATTCATTGCTTCGGATAGTTTTTTGACCTGATCATACTTGGGGTTACGCTTATCTAGCTCGTATTTCCGAATTGAATTTTCGTTAACACCAGATAATTCCGCCAATTTTCGCTGTGTTAGTCCTGATTTCTTTCTATAATAAGCTATTCTTTCACCAATCGTCATATTATTACACCTCTCGTTCGCTTTATATTGTATCACAGAAAAACTTTTTTTGCAAGGGGTATTGACAAGAATAATCATCTGTGATAATATTGGTACATAGGTGGTACAAATGAACCACTAAATACAAGGAGGTAATCAAAATGAAACAAGAACAAAACAACAGCGTAACTCAAACACTCCCCGCCCAATTCATCTCATCGAAAGAGGTGGCACAACTTTTGCAAATCAGTCAATCTCATTCTTATCGCTTGGTGCGTGAGATGAACAAAGAGCTGGAGGCAAAAGGATTCATGACCATAGCAGGTCGTGTGAGTAGACGGTATTTCTCTGAAAAATTCTATGGTTTCGAGGACGAAGCCAAGGCAACAGGCTAAAAATTACTTATCAAAACAGAATGGAGGTAGAAAATGAAAGAAATTATAGAAGAGCAAAAAGAAAAGACCACTCCGATTCCATCTATTGGCGTAGATGGGGAGCAGTCGATTCACAATAACAATATAATTATACCAGAAATCAACCCGATTGACAAGGGTTTAGAAGAAAAAAATAGTACTGTTTCTATGATTTGCTTGTCTGATGTTCAGGCGGAAGAAGTTCGGTGGCTTTGGCACCCTTACATCCCTTTTGGAAAGCTGACCATCATGCAAGGTGACCCCGGTGAAGGGAAAACTTTCCTTATTTTAGGAATCACATCCTATCTGACACAAGGAAAAGCATTGTATAACGCAACGGCAAATGAGCCAATTTCCGTTATTTATCAAACAGCAGAAGATGGACTTGCTGATACCATTAAGCCACGTTTGGAAGAGCTTGGTGCTGACTGTAGGAGAGTTTTTGTAATTGATGAAGGGGATGATTATCTCTCCTTTACGGATCAGAGGATTAGAACGGCAATTACCGAAAACAATGCTAAATTACTGATTTTAGACCCTCTCCAAGCATTTTTAGGGTCAGGTGTTGATATGAACAGAGCAAATGAGGTCCGTCCTGTGTTCAAAAAGATTGGTAAGGTTGCCGAAGAAACAGGCTGTGCAATTGTGATGATCGGACACATGAACAAAAGCGGTGGTAAAAGCACCTATCGTTCCATTGGTTCTATGGATATTGTGGCATCGGTGCGAAGTGTTTTGATCGTGGGACGTGACCCAGATAATCCAGAATCACGGATCATTGCTCATTCTAAGTCAAATCTGGCACCATTAGGTACATCTTTACGTTTTTCTATCTGCGATGGATTGGTTTTTGATGGCGAAAGTCCCTTGACTGCCGACCAACTGATCGGATTTAGTGGAAGTTCCAGAAATGTCAAAGAAGAAGCGAAAGTGTTGTTGAAGCAAATACTGATGATTGCCCCAGTTGAAGCAAACTCCGTATACTTGCAGGGAAAAGAAGCAAATATCAGCAAAAGAACCATTGATACTGCTAAAAAAGAGCTTGGAATTATCTCAAATAAAGTGGCTGACAAGTGGTTGTGGTCACTTCCCACAAGTCGAGAAAAGAGTCTTGAGTAAAATCAAGATTGCAAGGTTGCAAGGTTGTACTATAGGAAATATTTGCAACCTTGCAACCTTCCCTCTTTGAAAAACTAAAGCAACAATATCACAAAGGAGGTACACCCACATCATACCAAAATTTCCTAAAACAAAAGAGCTAGAGCAAGAAAACATCTTATTGAAAAAAGAACTTGAAAAAGTTCGAATCAGCGAACTCCGCTTATCAATGTCCCACAAGAACCTTGTTACAAAATGTGATGAATATGTTGCAAAAATCGAATATCAGCAAGAAGAAATCCGCCAACTTTCCACAATGCTAGATCAGCTAAAATCTCAACATTCTAACTTAAACACCACCCATAAAAGGTTACTATCAAATCACGAAAAGTTGCTCAATAAGTTGAAATCTGTACCAGAAAAAAACCACAATGAAAGAGGAGCCGGACGGAAGCAATCTATCTCAATCTTTCATATAAAACACGTCATAAGATTGCTGAATCAAGGCAAATCCGCCCGTGAGATTTCTGCAATTTTAATCCCTCTAACGGATTCGAGCTGGAAGGTCGAGAAGGTTCGTTATGTGAAAAAACGCTACTTAGAGCAAGATGAGGATGGTCAGTGGATGTTGGTGCGTTCAGAAAAATCTTAAGAGTACTGCGTTACTTTTTCAGTATAAAAGAGGAGAAATTAATTCACTGCACTTCCGTTTCGAAGTTATTTGAAGGAAATTCGTGGCACTAAAGCACTTCAGTTGGTCGCAAGCATCCTTTTTGTATTACATTCTTCGAATGTATCAAAAAGTCCTGTGACCAGAGGGAATGCTTTAGTGCTGGCGCAGAGGATAGGGTCTTTCGCAGAAAACTAAAGAAATTAATTCGTCATCAAACAGAACCAGAAGGAGGTTATTCGTATTAGAAAAAATACCGTTAAGACATTTCGTGTCAGCGACTATGAAGATAAACTTTTGAAAGCCAAAGCGCGAACATCAAAGATGTCGCAGTCAAAATACTACCGAACTTGCGCCTTGAATAAGGAAATTATTGTCATTGAAGGGTTAGAAAAACTGATTCCAGAATTGAACAAAATCGGGTCGAATATTAACCAAATCTCTTATATGCTAAATTCTTACAGTATCAGAAATCATGACTTTTTCACCATAAAAGTACAGGTTGAAAATCTGGTAGAAGAGGTCTATCAGATTTTAAGAAAGGAGGAAAATGATGGCGATTCTGAAACCGATCAATAGTAAGGCGAATACAAAAAGTGCCTTAAAAAGTTTGTTAAACTACATCAGTGACCCAAAGAAAACGGCGGACGGACTTTACGTTTTCGGCAAAGATTGTCTCAACGAAAAGACATACGAATCCATGATGACCGTCAAGGAACATTTCAGAAAAACCGAGGGACGCCAGTGCCTGCACTACACCCACAGCTTTCCACCCAGCGACAATGTTTCTCCACAACTTGCCTTTGACATCGGCCGTGAGTTTGTGATGAACTGTAAGAAATTGCAAGATTTTCAAGTGCTCCTTGCAGTTCATACCAACGAAGACCACATGCACCTCCACTATGTGATCAATTCTGTCAGCCAAACAGACGGTAGAAAATGGCAAAACTCCCCCAAAGACCTTGAGTT
The DNA here is from genome assembly GCA_044432785.1 of Eubacteriales bacterium. GTDB lineage: Bacteria > Bacillota > Clostridia > Oscillospirales > Oscillospiraceae > JAWXUK01. The sequence continues at coordinate 4,244 of JAWXUK010000124.1, forward strand.
AATGCGTGACTTTTCCGACACACTTTGCACAAAATACGGCCTATCGGTATTGGAAAAAGGTGGAAACTACAACAAGCATTATGCAGAGCACAAAGGAAATTTCAGTTGGAAAAAGGAGCTTGCCAAGGATATTTCAGAGTGTGCTAATCAGTCACATTCGTGGCTAGAATTCGCCGAACGACTCTCTTTTCGGAACATTTCTTTTGACTTTCGCGAAAGAGAGGGCAAGTCACCCAGTTTGGTTTACGAGGTCGAGAAAGGTTACTGCGGTGTGAAGCAAAATTACTACTGTTCGCCGGGAAATTTGAAAACTTATGGTGACGTTTCCGAGCAAAATATCAACCGTTTGATGCAGTTTCATCAGACCTCGGATGCTGCTCCCCTGTGGACCAATGAAGTGGTGGGTTCTTTGCTGGATTCCTTCTATTTTGGCGAAAATACGAGCCATATTCAGTCCGATACCAGAAATATTGACTGGAAATCCATGTCTTGGCTGGAAGTTCAAGAAACAATCGCTATGTTGAAGGCGAAACAGATGGGCTTGAGAACGGCGCAGTCTGTGGAGCACGACAAGCAACAATCCAAACAAAATTATAATTATCTCAAAACTATTGGAGAAGATTTTCTCAAATTTTATCAAGAATGGTGTAAAAAACAGGAATATTATGCCATGATTGAGGATTTATCCCTAGATCAGTACCATTACCCAAGGGAAATTGGCGCGGAAGAAGCCTATTATGAGGAATCCGAAGAGGATGAAGACGAAGAAATGTATTATGACGAAGAGGACGAAGAAGAGGAATTTGAGTACGAGGATGAATGGGATAGGTGAAAATTATGACTCCCCCACTGGCTATTTTATAGCTGGTGGGGGAATTATCCCACATAGAGTAATCTTTTAAGATTTGCCTGCTGTAGTTTTAGTTGGCTCTAACAGGAGCAACCCTGCTTCCGGCTCCGTTACAGTTATCCAGTTATTTTCTTGCAACTTCTCAATTATTTTCCAATTGCATGGATTGTCTACGATTGTAGTTGATCTTCCTGAAAGAACAGTGCCAATTTCTTCTAACTCAATCTCTTTCGCATATTTCTTCCATTTTCCTTTCGTAAAAGAGGGGCATAAATGGAGAAAAAGATTATATTTCCGTCCCGCAGACACTTCCTCATGGCTTAATAGTTCCTCTTGTAAGCTCGTTTGGAAACTTTCTAACGTTATTAAATCTTGATTGCAGTATAGAACTGCATTTTTCAATAAAAAAGATTTAATTTCAGCCGGATTAGTATTGTAGGTACTCCAAAGTTCTGTTAAATCATCAGGAAGAAGATTGTTTTCTAAAATATACAACTTGACAGCATCTGAAATTTTAAGAGGAAGAATAGATATTTGCTTTGTTGTTTTAGAAAGTAACGTAATTTTACAAGAGTCTTCAGGAACATTTTCTAAAAAATGCTTGGTTTCTTCCATATCAAAGAGTTGTTCATCTATGATTTCAGAAGCATAGACTTCATAATTTGACTCTATAAACTGTAACAAAATGTCTTCACTGTAATTTTCTCTCATAAACAACAGATTTTCGCGTGTCATGGGCAAGGTAGCAGTAGCGATTAGGACATTCATTTTCTCAGGAGTGATGCCCTTTATCTGAAAATTGTCTTGGGGTATTTTTAATGTCAACATCATTTGACGGTATGC
>JAWXUK010000125.1:0-5921 GCA_044432785.1 Eubacteriales bacterium
CACTGCTTAATGACCCCGAAATGACCCGATTTATGACCGAAACTGCTAAAAAAGTGGTAGGAGAGTCGGATGTCTATTACCCTGAAGAGCCCTCTATGGCATCGGAGGATTTCTCTTACTACCTCGCACAAGTGCCAGGATGTTTTGGATGGTTGAGTTGTTCTGTCACAGAAAACGACCCACCACTCCACAACAGCCGTTTTAGTCCAGATCCTGCAATTTTGTGGAAAGGTTCAGCCCTATTTGCAGGGATGGCACTCGAAGCAGGCAGTTTACCCAAATAAAACCTTACCAAAAAGCATGGCAGAGCGAAAGCGAAGCCATGCTTTTTTTATCCCATTCACAAAAGTCGAATCCTTCGCATAGGATGGGAAAAATCAAGGAGGTTTTTCTATGCCAAAAATTTATCTATCCCCCTCTACACAAGAGTGGAATCACTATATCAACGGGGGCACCGAAGAGCAGTACATGAATATCATCGCAGACAAAATGGAGCCCTACCTCACAGCTTCGGGGATTTCCTTTGTGCGTAATACCCCCGATATGACGGCGGCGTCCTCCATCGCCCAGTCCAATGCAGGCAATTATGATCTCCACTTCGGACTCCACTCCAACGCTGCCGGCCCCGGGAAAGAGGGTACTATTCGAGGTCCCATCGTCTTTTATTATCCCACGAGTGAACTCGGAAAACGAGGGGCAGAAATCACGGCAAACAACCTACGAGAAATCTACCCCCTTCCGAACCTCGTCCGGACCCAACCCACCACAGCCATCGGTGAAGTGCGTCAGGTGCGAGCCCCCTCGGTTTTTGTCGAACTCGCCTTCCACGATAATCTTGAAGATGCCGTGTGGATCAAAAATAATTTAGACGCAGCAGCTCGCAATTTAGTTTTGTCAATAACAGATAAATAAGTCATAATAGGACGCAGCTAGAAACCTAATAAAATCAAGGATTACCCAGAGCAACTGGGGAAGTTTTTGTATAAAGCGAATCAATTGTAGCGTTTGTTGACTTTTTCGAGCATTTATAGTATAGTAGTAACACGAAAAGAGTAGTAAATGAGGTAGAAATGAAGATATTTTTATGTGCTTTATCCCTGTTGCCACTACTTACAAGCTGTAGTCAACAAGAGGAAATGCAGCCAGAAATACCCCCAACAAAACAGGAGCAACAAGAGATGGTGGAACAGGAAGAAACCATTGAGGAACAAGGCTTTGAACAGCTAGATTTCTCTGAATATTTCACTGATATTGATGGGGTTGCAGTTTTTTATAGTCCTCATCACGGAGAGTATAGCACTAGCGAAGAAAAAGCGAATACACCATTTTCTCCGTATTCCACCTTCAAAATCATGTCAACGTTGATTGGATTAGACGAGGGAGTTGTGACATCAGCTGAGAGCAAAATGAGTTACAACGGAACGAGTTATTGGAATGAAAACTGGAATGATGACCTTACCCTAAGAGAAAGTTTCGAAACTTCTTGCGTCTGGTATTACCATCAAATGCTGTATCAACTCACACCATCAGTGGTTGAAAATCACCTAAAATCACTCCCTTATGGGAATTTTGACCTCTCTCAATGGGAGGGGAATGGTGGAAATTCAATCACGGAATTAAATGGATTTTGGCTCAACTCTTCTTTGAAAATTACCCCAAAAGAACAGGTATATCTCCTAGAATTACTTTTCGAGAAGGAAACTCGATATCAAGAGAACCATGTTTTTGCGAAAACAGGAGCCGGGAATCATCAAAGTTGGTATGTAGGTTTTTTTGAATCTGAGGGAGAGACCATTTATTTTGCAGTTTTCGTTGAAAGTGATGAGAAATTAACCCAAACAGCAAAGGATGTTGCGTTACTTATCCTAAATGACTGGGAGTGACTCCCTGTCTTATGTACATATAACCCACAGCGCTCAAACCTCTATCGACTTGAAATAGCCGATAGAGGTTTTTTATGGTCTTGGCACAAATTAACCTCTGTTTCTTTCCCATTGAATGAAATAAACACCTACAATACCGATCAGAATGAGCAATATCTCTGTGGTGCTGAGTGACATTTCGTATAAGAAAAATTGGATGCACATGGGAATAACAATCGGAAGAAAAAAGTAGGCTGCTATTTGATAATTTGAACGCACCTTTGGTAGTTTTATGATAGAGATACCTAGTATAAATCTCACGAACAGTAAAATTACGGTTAAAATCACTTGAATTGTCCAAATCCCGACAAAAATATGTTCCATCAAGGAGATGCCATCTGAAGTTTGGAGGGTTTCCGTGGTAAAACGCTCTGCATCAAGTATCTGCCCATTGATTGCACTATAAATCTGAAAAATACTAATTAAGCCAAAAATGATGGCACTTTTCCTATCATTCCCCATGGCAGAATCGTAATATACCATGGTACTACAGGAAAATATATGTAGCATACTTGCAAAGTAGTTATTAGAGCTAAAGTTAGAATACCATGTGTGAGATTTACCACTAAACTCTAACACTGGTTCTGGAACTTGCCAGATTCCAGTTTCAGCAAATAGAGCCACGCCATTTGCAATGGTAAAGGAGAGGTATCCAGAGCAAAACACAAAAAAGTATAAGAGGACCAAGAAAGGGGTACACTGCCAAATGGTCTTGGTATCGAGTTGTTGTACGAAAACTGTGTCAAGTTCATTATTGTCGAAATTATCCATAATATCACCTTGAAATATAATATATCACTATTATAACATAGTAGTTGCGTAATGACAAGAAAACATCAAGGAGGAAACCAATGGGTAGCTATGTCACGAGGAGGAAAACTGACTCAATCACTTGCTATTTTCAGGCTTTTGATATATAATATAGGTACAAATGAAAACGAGGTCATAACAATGGAGATAGGACATTTTTATGATAAGTTATCTAAAATCAATACAGGAGTTTTATATGAACGAGTACGAGAAAACCAATACAGACATAAAAAGTGTTTCTGCAAGAAAAGTTGATCATAAAAAAATCATTCTAGCGTTTCTATTTATTATCGCTCTATTCTTATGCGTTACATACATGACAATCAATCTAAACACCTCAAAGCAAAAGTTTATTGATTATGCAATCAACCTTCGATACCCAAAACTGTGGGGAATTATTCTCACAGCATTTTGTATTGGCACTTCAACTGTGTCTTTTCAATCTGTAGTGAGCAATCGATTAATCACGCCTTGTCTTTTAGGGATGAGTAGCTTTTATACCTTTGTTGGGACAGTTCTTTCTATCATTTTTGGGTTTGTAGGCATCAGAATAGGAAATATGTATGTTTCCTATCTTCTAAATCTCCTTGCAGTCGCCATTTTCGGGTATCTTTTATATGGACAACTTTTCAAAAAAACGAATTATAATGTAACCTATGTGCTTTTAACAGGAACTGTGATGGCAAGTTTATTTGATAGCACAAGTGGGTTATTACAATCTTTTGCGAGAGGCTTTTCTATTTCTCTCTTTGGGGCTGGAGCAAATACTGCACGGACAAATACTGATTTACTGGCTTTTTCAACCTTCCTTTGTATTTTGCTTGTGATTCTATTTTGGAATGACATTTGTAAGCTAGATGTGGTTGGTTTGGGAAGAAACAACGTCATAAATTTGGGTGTTGATTTTGACAAGCAAACAGGGCGTATTTTGGTTGCAGACCTTCTTTTAATCGCAATTGCTTCCATTGCGGGTACAACTTACACTTTTTTAGGGATCATTCTCTCGAACTTGGCGAGAGAAATTTTTAAGACTTACAAACATTTTTATCTACTACTTGGATCATTTTTCTTGGGCGTTATCTGCCTTGTGGGAGCACAGTTATGGATGGAACATTTTGCGCAGATTAAAGTTGCTGTAGATGTATATATCACAATTATTGGTGGTAGCTATTTTCTCTTTCTTTTAGTCAAAAATAAGGGTTCATTATAAATAGAAAAAAAGAAGCAATATCCCATATTAGACAGATTGGAACGTAAAAACACCCCTAAATCAGGAAAAACTGATGTTTAGGGGTGTTTTCATGTAATTTCATTTGGATTCACATGTTGACTATGGGTGTTTGAGCAGTTTCAAGGATTTCGCAAGATGTAGTGGAGAGTTTGAAGCCACTTTCTCACATAAACCAACGTAATATGGTGATATTTTTACCATAAGGAGGATAACGGACTGGAACATCTAAGGCAAGACTCTTTTTCGTGATGCTTTTTTGATGACTAAAACAATAAAAACTCTGTTTCCCATGGTAAGCACCTGTTCCACTGGCACCAACACCTCCAAAAGGTAGGTGAGAATTGGCTAGATGAATGATACAATCATTAACACAACCTCCACCAAAAGAAACCTGAGACAATACTTGTTTTTCATGGGCTTTCGAGTTTGTGAAAAGATATAAGGCAAGGGGCTTTTCCCTTTGGTTAATCTTTCTCATTGCATCATTTAAGTCGGTATAAGTGAGGATAGGAAGAATAGGCCCAAAGATTTCATCCTTCATTATATCACTGTCCCAAGTGCTGTTTTCCAGAATGACAGGAGAAATTTGCAATGTTTTCACATTGATTTGTCGTTCTTTCTCAGGAATGAGAGAGAGTAGTCGCTGAAAATGCTTTTCATTGATGATTTTAGGATAGTCTGGATTTTGTTCTGGATGTTCTCCATAAAACTTTATTATATATTTTTTCAAAGCCACCACTAACCTATCTTTTACACTCTCGTGAACTAACAGGTAATCTGGGGCAACACAGGTTTGCCCACTATTTACTAGCTTCCCCCAAACAATTCTTCGTGCTGTCACCTCTATTTTTGCTGTTTCATCCACAATGCAAGGGCTTTTTCCACCTAATTCTAGAGTAACAGGTGTCAAATATTTGGCTGCCTTTTCCATCACTAATCGTCCTACATTGGTACTGCCTGTGAAGAAAATGAAGTCGAAGCGCTGCTCTAACAATTCTGCGCTTAGTTCTTGTCCTCCTTCAACGGTGGCAATGAATTGGTCTGGAAAAAACGAGAGTATTTTACAAATTAAATTGGAAGTAGCAGGAGAATATTCCGATGGTTTCACTATGATGCAGTTTCCAGCAGCGATTGCACCGATAATAGGCGTGATAGTCAGCATAAATGGGTAATTCCATGGAGAAATGATTAAAACACAGCCATAAGGGTCGCTTCGTTGTTGACTTTTTGAAGGAAAATGGAGGAGTGGGGTTGGTTTTTTCTTGGGAGCTACCAGAGAATTTAGGTGCTTTAGGATAAAATTAAGTTCCTCATTTACCATGCCGATTTCAGTACCATAGGCCTCGAAGGTGCTTTTATTTAGGTCGGTTTTCAATGCCTGAAAAATTTCACTTTCATGTTCTATTAGGAGGTTTTTTAACTTCAATAAAGCAGAGCGACGATGTTCTAGTGATAAGGTTTTTCCTGTTGCGAAGTAACTTCGTTGTGCCTCTAAAATTTCTGGTATCTGTTTCATCGTTTATCCTCCATAAGGGCTGAAAATAATTTATGAAAAGTCTCTGTTGAGAAAATGACGGGAACTGGGTACAAAGGATTTGCTTCTTTATAAGCTCGCTCTGCGAGTAAATTTAAATCCTCTTTCTGTATTTCTGAGATTTTAGAAGGTATCTTCATTGTCTGATTCATTTGATCTATCCAATTGAGGAACCCTTTGGCTTTTTCCTCTGTTGAGCATGAACTTGACGTTAGGGCTAAAGAATCAGACAGTTCTGCTAGTTGTGGATAGATTTTCTCCCCATATTCTCTCAAAACCAAAGGTTGTACCACGGCATTCGCAAGTCCATGTGGTACATGATATAGCCCACCTAAATTATGCGCCATTGCATGAATATTCCCTACACAAGCTCGTGTAAAGGCCTTTCCTGCATAAAAAGAAGCGTGTTGCATCTCTCTTCTTG
>JAWXUK010000126.1:0-5906 GCA_044432785.1 Eubacteriales bacterium
GCCTCTATCTCTTCCATTCTCAGAATACACTCCTCACTGGGAATATTCAAGACTTCCTCCGTTGCGTGTTCTAAAAATTCCGACCAAGTCATATCTAGTTTTTCAAGGTATCCTTCTATTTTTGTTTTTAATTGCTCCGATAAGGGGATTGTCACACTGGTCATAAAAACACGTCCTTTCATAACTATAGCAAAACAGCCAAACTCTTTTCAGAATTTGGCTTGTTTTATGTTTGGAGGTGCCACCCAGATTTGAACTGGGGATGGAGCTTTTGCAGAGCTCTGCCTTACCACTTGGCCATGGCACCATGTTATATGATATGCAATCATTGGAAGATCTGCTTCTCAATGTCACTAGATTAGTATAGCATAGTCATCCCCTCTTGTCAAGCCTAATTTTCCAAAAAGATAAAAAAATCTTCCTGCGATCCAAGACGAAATTCTCCTTGAATCGCAGGAATCTGCTATTTATTCAAAATTTTCTGGATAAACTCTACCCCTTCGTCATATTCATAACCACTGATGAAATCTTTGATCTGAGCGAGTTGTTCCTGCTTATCCTCCAACCACGAAAATGCCGATATCTTTGCTAAAATCTCATCGCATAGATTGATATCCACGCAGTCAAGGGCATCCTCTAGTTCTTCAAGGGATGCGAGGTAGAAGCTCTCCTCCCCTGTTTTCTTGGAATCATTGTTGGTTTCCACGATAAATGCCTTGGTTGCCGTGCGAATATGCTCTAACACGATTTTGAAATCGTCGATAAACTCGGTGGTATTTTGATCTAAGAAGACCCAATCCCCTTTTCCCGAAGCATCTTCCAGTGCTTTTGCTTGGTCTGAAATGGCAATGGCACCAATGGAAGCCGACGCACTTTTAAGGGCATGAACCTCGATTTTATAGTCGTTTATCTTCTTTTCACTGTAGAAATTGAGGATAGAGGTGATGCGTTTCACCCCATCTTTGTAGTACATATTCAAGATCTCGATGTAGTTATCGAAATCCCCTCCCACTCGTTGCAGTCCAAGATCGGTATCTACGCAAGGAATGGTAATCTCTTTGACCACAGTTGTGCTAGCATCCATCTCAGATTGATCGAGCACAATTTGCTTCTCGTCTGGGAGCCATTTGTGAATAATTTCATGTAAAGTTGCAATTTTGATGGGTTTTGCGAGGAAATCATTCATCCCCTGCTTGATGAAAATATCACGGGTGCCGATGATGGCGTTGGCAGTGAGTGCCACAATAGGTAAATTTTGGAAATACTCCCCTTCCATGGCACGCACAGCAATTGTGGCATCCACTCCGTCCATAATTGGCATCATGTGGTCCATAAACACCATATCATAGTGATTTTCCGAGATCATTTTCACTGCTTGTCTGCCGTCCTCTGCTGTGCTAATCTGGAACTGATAAGGTTTCATCAGTCCCTTCGCCACCTTGAGGTTGACTAGGTTATCATCCACCACCAACACATGACAATCAGGTGCAACAAAATTGACCACATTATCCTTATGATCGGTGGCAAATACCTTGCCATTGATCACATTTGCAATCGATAGGGTGTTGACAGGGAGAATAATGGTGGTAAAATCGTATTTCGCCTTAATTTCTGCTGTATCTGCCAGCAAAACTATGGTGGTTTGGCTCAATTCCAGCTTTTGTAGCATCTCCTCCACCTTGCTTAGATACATCGAGGAGGTGAAAATATAATCGTAACTTTTTTCGAGCAATGCATCGTTTAATTCCGATTGCAACGAACAGGGCAAATGGGTCACCCCTAGTTCGGCACAAGCTTTGGCGATGGAATGGAGATAGAGGTCTCTCGCCTCGAAAATTAGGACGGATTTCTCTTTTTTCACCTGAGCAAGTGGGACATAGTCCACGATTTTCTGCTTAATGGTGACCTTAAAGACCGATCCTTCCCCCAAAACGCTCTCCACGAGGATGCTACCGTTCATCATTTCGCACAGACGTTTCGAGATGGCAAGACCAAGCCCTGTCCCCTCGATACTGCGATTTTTCTTGGTATTGACACGCTCGAACTCGATAAATAGGCGCTCGAGGTCGTCCTCGCTAATCCCACTTCCGGTATCTTGCACGGTAAAGGTGAGTTTAACCTCATCTTTGTCGTATTCGCCGGTCACATCGAGGGAGACATGTCCCTCACTTGTAAACTTAATAGCATTGTTGAGCAGATTGACAAGGACTTGCTTGACCCGAATTTCGTCCCCGATCAGTTTATCCGGCAAATCGTGCTGAAAATTGGTGACAAACATCAGGGATTTGAGCTCTAATCTGGTGTTTGCGATCTGGATCACGTCATTTAGGATTGCCGAGAGTTCATACTCCCCTTCCACGATATCCAGTTTACCCGACTCGATCTTGGAAATATCCAACACATCGTTGATGATGGTGAGCAAACTATCACAGGCACGTTTGATGTTGTGGGCATATTCGCTCACCTCGGTTTTTTCGGTTTCACGCAAAATAATATCGGTCATTCCGGAAATGGCGTTCATCGGTGTGCGAATTTCATGGCTCATGTTGGCAAGGAAGTTACTCTTAGCTTGCGAGGATAGCACGGCTTCCTCGTGTGCTTGACGCAAGTTCTCTTGATTTTCTTCGATTTCGGCAAGCATGGCATTGAGTTCTCGCAGATCACGAGTATAGCCAACCACTGCAAAATCATCTTTGTATTTGATCCGTACAAGGGTGACTTCGCAGGGAATTTGCACCCCGTTTAACTTCTGATGGAGCCACTCGAAACGATGATACCCCATCTCACGAGCGATGGCAATGACCTCTTTTTGCATGATGTCCGAGCGCTTGCCACAGGGCTGAAATTCGGGGGATAGCTCGTCAAAACGCTCCATATATTCTTCCTGAGAATTAAGATCAAAGAGACGTGTCGCCTCTTGACTGCAGTCGACACAGGTGCCATCATTTAGCCACAAAGTAGAGCAAATTGGGGTTGCATCCATCATGAGTTTTCCGTGTTCCACTGCCTCTTGGGCTGCAATTTCTGTCTCATTTTGGTGGATGGCTTGGGCAAAAACCGACCCTGCAAGGGCGAGCATTTTCTCTTCTTCTAGCGAGAACATCCTCTCGTTCACGTCGTCCATCACGATAAATCCCCATGATTCATTATTGATGGTAATGGGCGAGAGCAAAATGGATTTTATCCCCTGCAGCTTCATAAAGAAAAACTCAACAGGTTGCAGATCCACCGATTTGATATTCAAAATCCGATTTTCTTGGGTATATTGCAAAAAGGTTGGTAGCCCTTCTTGATAATCAATGTTAGAAAAATCCACCGAACGAGAACTTTGATATAGAAACTCGTAAAAATCTGCACGGGTCTCCTCGGTAAAGAGTCCTCCGGTTAGCGCCGTGACATCTTCGTCCTCAAATTTCTGCTCGACCTCTTCATAGGTAAAGTCGGTGCGATAGATTGCCTTGTGATTTTTACGGTGATTTGCCAGATAACAAGAAGGGCGTTCGGTTCCGAGTTTATTTCGGAAAATACAAAGACGTGAGCGATCGCTCACCCTTGTGATCTCGTCCATACACTCGAAGACAAACTCTTCGTATCCGTCCCCTTTTTGGGTGGTCATCAACTTTTGAGATGCCCTTGTAATCTCCATCATAAGGGTATCTTGACGAATCAGGGCTTCTGTGCGCAGCAAAATTTCGGCTTCGAGGTCCTCGTGATAGGTCTCGAGTTGTAGGGTGGCACGTTCTAATTCATCAATATTCAGGCGACCACCGATGAGTTTGGTGGGTTTTCCCTCGCTGTTGCGTGCTGTCACCTCGCCCTTATCCTTGATCCATAAATAGCTGCCATCCGCTTTTCTAACACGCAACTTAATATCGTAGGTAGGGATCTCACCTCTAAGATATTTTTCGATCTCTTCCTTCATGCGAGGGCCGTCGTCAGGGTGAAGGCGATCCACCCTCTCTTGCGAGCTGAAGCCTAGATTTAGTTTATCGTAGCCAAGTTGCTTTGCGTATTCCTCGCTATAGGTGATGCGATCATTTACAATGTCCCATTCCCAGTCGGCAAGTCCCGAGCAAACCATCGAGAGCTCGAGTTTCTTTTGCTTCTCGACCAATTTCTCTTGCACTTCTTTGCGCACACTGATATCTTGCACAATGGTTGCCATCTGCAACGGGGTGCCGTCGAGAGCTCGCTTGATAAATTCGCCACGTTCTTGTAGCCAGATGGTGGTACCATCCTTTTTGATGGCACGAAATTCAATGACATAGGATGGCACCTTTTGATTGCGATAGTTTGCGAGTGCCTCTTGCAGGCGCTCTTTATCCTCGGGATGCACCAGCGCATAGGGGTGGGAGTGATCCGAGGTTTCATTTACTTTGATGATATCTTCGAGGGTATGTCCCACAATATCGAAAAAACCATCGGTAAAATCAATGATATTTTTCTCTAAATCCCACACCCAAAATCCAACTCCGGTGGCACCCAGTAGCGTGGTTAATAATTCCGCGTCAAAGACCTCGTTGTCGTTACGAATCATGTATAACTCGCTCCTTTCACTTGTGGGTGGTGTTCATTATATTCATTCGAAATTTCTTCGAATTTAGCATGAACTTCACGGAAAGCACGGATCAAAGTTGGGTCGAAATGGGTTCCCTCCCCTTCTAGGATAATGCGCACTGCCTCAGAATGGCTCAAAGGAGCTTTGTAAGGGCGACGAGAAATAAGGGCATCATACACATCAGCAATAGCCATCATCCGACCTGCAATGGGGATATGTTCCCCCTTCAGCCCACGAGGATAGCCGGTGCCATCCCATTTTTCGTGGTGAGCACCGACGAAATCCACTGCAATTTCGAGGAAGGTGGCATCCTCGAGGGATGTCATGGCATAACGGAGAGACTCCTCCCCGATGGTAGTGTGGGTTTTCATATATTCAAATTCAATGGCATTTAATCTCTCATCTTTGAGTAAAATGCTATCAGGGATGGAGATTTTACCCACGTCGTGGAGTTGCGACGCATGGGCATAGAGCTCTACGTTCACGTCAGCCATCACTTGGGGGTAAATATCGAGTTCCTTGATTTTCGTGAGCAAAACCTTTAAGTATTCGGTGGTACGGATGAGGTGCCCCCCTGTGGAACCGTCACGGCGCTCTACCATGTCGGATAGCACGTGGACGATGGCATATTGCAAACGGAGAATGGTCTCGGTCTTTGCTTCTACCATGGTCTCGAGGTTTAGGCTGTAATCTTGCAATTCATGGGTTTGTTGCGCCATTTTGAGGTGTAATTCCACCCTTTTTAGGAGCAGAGGAAAGGAAAATGGCTTGATCACATAGTCCACAGCTCCGAGGTCAAGCCCCTCGAATTCGCTTGTGGTATCGTCTTTCGCCGTGACAAAGATGACAGGGATCTCGTCATAGGGCGCACCCATTTCCTTGATCTTTTCAATGACTTCAAAGCCGTTCATATCAGGCATTTCCACGTCTAATAAAATGAGGTCGGGCTTATTTTTTTCAAGGACCTTCAGCGCTTTGACCCCACTTAGCAGTAGTACCACCTCATAGTCGGTTTCGAGTGCTTTTCGTGCGATATTTAGGTTGGTAACGTTGTCGTCCACCACCATAATTTTGCTCTTACCCATGAAATTTCTCCTCGCTTTTCCAATTTATATTGATTGATTTGAACATAATTTTCGAATTTAATATACATTACTTAGTATACCACAAAAACCCTGAAATTGCAAGAGGGAAACCCAGAAAAAACCAAGCATTTTTCACGGGTTTCACCCCTTCCCCCTCCTCGTTCACCCCCATCCAAGCAAATAATTTTTCTTTCCCCAAAAGATGTTCATTCCGATGATATTGGGGGAAATTCGGCGCTATTTAAGGGATAATAATTCCATTC
>JAWXUK010000127.1:0-5846 GCA_044432785.1 Eubacteriales bacterium
ATTCTGCGCCCGATTGCAACAACTTCATCTGCCAAGATAGCCCACAGAAAAACATCAATAATAGAACATTATACCATGCGAAAATGAGCCAATAAACCACATGATGCATGGAAAGCATCCCCCAAATGCCGTTGATTGCGCAAATCACCAGTCCGATGATCAATGTTCGCACAATAATCGGTATTTTTCTCGAAAAGTCCACGATAAATTTGCAGAGCAACCATATCACTGTATTTTTGAGAAGTGATTTCGTTTTGAAACGAATGGCGAGAGATTCTATGGTTTTCATCACAATATATGCAGTAAAAAAGGCTGTGATATTCAATACTTGCACCGTCATATCATCAATTCCTACGAGTGATTGGTAAAATATGCTGTGAAAGAGGCTGATACCCAGTGCATCAATACTCACAATAGCAACAAAACTCACAACCAAAAATAGATCAATGGGGATTTTCTCCCAGTTTGTTGTTGTGATTTCACCTTTGTTTCTACCGGCGCACTTTATCAAAATCCCAACATTAAGGAGAGACATTAACCCGAAAACAACTAGAAATACAACTAAATTATCACGATTTTCCACGAGCAAATCATAGCTATTTTTCACAGGAGCGAACCCGTCACGAAAGGTGAGTGGATTTTGTACCCCACAAGTTATTTCGTACTCCAGATAATCTGTGGTTGAGATAAAGTCATATTTACCACTGACGAAAGTGTCCACAAGAACCACATTTTCACTCTTATCAAGCACTTTTATCTGTATATTACTGAAATCCACCGAGAAAATCTCTTCCAAATCAGTTATTATTTCTGTTTTGTTGCGATTTAGCTCTTCTGCATTGTGATAAGCATAGAGGTGATTGATTACCCTTTGCTCGCCATAATTTCGATAATCCCAAGTTTCCTCAAAGGAATTTGTTCGAAATACATCTAAATTCTGTGCGAATAGGAAGATATACACCAAAACGAATGTGGCCGTCAAAGAAATAACGGTCATTATTTTTTGACTCAATTTCCACAAATTTTGTTTCTGCTTCATGTTTGTTCTCCTTCTAATTTGTATCCTTGTCCCCAAATCACCTTCAAATATCGTGGTTCCGAGGGGTTTACCTCTAATTTTTCACGCAAATGGCGAATATGCACCGCCACAGAACTCTCAGCACCCAGAGGGTCTTGCGCCCAAACCGCTGTGTAGATTTCTTTGGAAGAGTACACTTTATTCGGGTTTTCGAGGAGTAATTTCAAAATACTATACTCCCTTGGGGTCAAATTGACGCTTTCCCCCTCTATGGTCACCTCTTTTTTGATGTCATCGAGGGAAATCCCCCCAACAGTGAGCAGACCCTCTCTCGCAATTGGCATACCACCTAGTTGAGAATAGCGTCTTAGGTGGGATCTCACCCTTGCCATCACTTCTGCAGGGTGAAATGGCTTTGTGATGTAGTCATCAGCACCCACATTGAGCCCTAAAATCAGATCAGAATCCTCAGATTTTGCTGTTAGCATCAGGATCGGTGCGTTTGTAAATTCTCGCAGTGCTTGGGTTGCAGAAATGCCGTTCATTTCAGGCATCATAATGTCCATCAAAATGAGATGGATTTCTTCTACCTTCGCTAATTCTACCGCTTCTTTCCCGTTATTGGCAATCGAAATTTCATATTCCTCTGTGGAAAGATACATTTTTAGTGTTTTTGCGATGTCTGGATCGTCATCGCAGATTAAAATTTGATACATAATCTCGCCTCCTGTACACAGTATACCACAGGAGAAGTTTAAGAAACAAGGGGGAAACTCTTTAAGAATTGATTAAGAAAACCGTTACTTCCTATATAAATGATAATAGAATCAAAAAGGAAAGAACCTACCATGGTAGATTCTTAGGCACACAGCGTGCAGTCACAGATGTGACGGTTTGAGTAAACTCGTATTTGAATTCATGGTGTCATCTTAATAGGGTAATCAAACGCTGTCATCGCCACCAGAATCGGGAAGTGTGTTTGAGCTCTTTGCGCAGGAGGATGTGCTCATTTTCTGCCCACACGATTGAGAACTACGATTTGTCAATTCATCTGTATATTACTTTTTTTCTGCCATTGTCTGCACCTCTTTCTGTTCTCTTTATGATATCAAAGTTCGATAAAAAATCGAGCAATTTATGATAGACTATCCAGTTATCCTAGTTTGTATAGGACATCTCTTCTTAAAAACTTGCTATGAAATCTATTGACAAGTACGATTAAACTATGGTATAACTAATAAAGTAACTGCGAATTTTTGCAATCAATCATGAAATGAGGAGAAAGTTTATGAGTGATCAAAATCCAAAATATTTTACTTGTAGCATGGAACTCACCTTAGATTTAATTGGTGGAAAATGGAAACCTATTTTAATTTATCATATCGGAAATTCAAAAAAAATCAGATATGGGGAGCTGAAAAGACTGATACCACACATCAGTGAACGGGTTCTATCCAGAGAATTGCGAGAATTAGAGTCTTCAAATCTCATCCATCGAGAGGAATTCAAGGAAAAAGTCCTTCGTGTGGAGTATACACTCACCCCTGACGGAGAAGAAGTGTTACCTATTCTAAATGCATTGACACAATGGGGAAGCCATTACAACAAAAAACATAATTATGCCTCGGTGGAATGTGAGTGAGAAATCCCTACGGACAAATTTGTCTGTAGGGATAAAAATATCCGTAATTGACCATACTAAAACTCTATGTTATGCTAATATTACGATAAAAAAATCGTAATTTTTTAAAACAATGAGGTAATCACAATGAACGCAACAGAAATGGTAACAGGTAGAAGAAGTATCAGAAAATATAAGGAAGAACTGGTCAGTCGTGAAGATATTCAGGCAATCATGGAGGAAACACGTTATACCCAATCTTGGGGAAATATGCAAGTGGCACGTTTCACTTTTGTACAAGACCCAACCACTATCGAAAAATTGGCTCATGATGGGGTGAAAGGCTTTGTCTACAATGTTGACACCTTGAAAAACGCTAAAAACGTCTTAGTTTTGAGTTTTGTAGAAGGAAAAAGTGGAAAATTAGATGAAACCGGCTATGCCACTTCTAAGGAAAATATTTGGGAGGTCTTTGATTCTGGAATTGCTTGCCAAACCTTCGCTTTGGTGGCCCACGCCCACGGTGTTGGTACTTGCGTGATGGGTGTGATTGATGATAAAAAAATTGCTGAAATCGTAAATCTTCCCAAAGAAGAAACCGTGGCAGCCATGATAACCTTCGGCTATCCAGATGAGAAAGGCAACCCTACTACCCGACTTTCAGTGGAAGAATTGTGCCATTTTCTGTAGAAGAGAGGTAATATATGCACTATACAGGTCAAGTCTACCGTCACCCCATCGAGGGGAATACCCCATTATTAGAGGTCACTGTGGGCTGTTCTCATAACAAATGTTCCTTTTGCACCATGTATCAAAATACACCTTTTTCGGTCTCTCCTCTGGCGCATATCGAGCAGGATTTGCAGGAATTAGCGTCCTCGTACAGAGAGATAGATCGAGTATTTTTAGTCAACGGAGAACCCTTTATTCTCTCCACTGAGAAATTGGTGGAAATTGGGAAGTTAATCGAAAAATATCTTCCAAAAATTGAAACCATCACTTGTTATACTTCCATCAAGAGCTTAAAAAATAAGACAGTTGAGGACTTAAAACTCCTTCGCTCATTGAAGTTTAATCAACTTCATGTAGGACTAGAATCAGCATACGACCCTGCCCTGTTGCAGATGAACAAAGGTTTCACCCAAGCAGAAGCCTATGAAAATCTAAAAAAATTACAAGAATCGAACATTGAATGGGATGCTATTGTGATGTTGGGTGTGGCTGGAAAAGGCAAGGGGGAGGAGCATATCGCCCAAACATCGTCGCTCATCAATCAATTTCCACCCTATTTGCTCTCTATTATGACCACTGCTGTGTCCACTGGCACACCGTTAGAGCTTATGAGAGACCAGGGAACTTTTGTGGAATGTACCGAAGGGGAGATGATTTTAGAGGAAATTGACTTGTTGGAACAAGTTAAGGTAGAGGAAGCTTATTTCTTTGGGGGACATTCCTATAACTTGATTCCTGTCAATGCGCCTTTGTCGAAAAAAGCTGAAATCATAGCACATTTGAAAAAACAATATCAATCTTTAGACAGCGCAGTCTTAAACAGGGCTGTCAAAAGAGCGAACATTTAGGAGGAATTATGAAAAAGACAATTCTTTTAACTGGAGCAACCGACGGAATCGGCTTAGAACTTGCGAAAAAATTAGCAGGTGAGGGACATTCTTTGTTGCTTCATGGCAGAAGCAAAGACAAATTAGAAACCCTAAAAACAACACTATTAGAGCAAAACAAATCGATCGAACTAGAACTTCTACAAGCCGATTTATCAGACCTAGCTGAAACCAAAAAAATGGTTGATCAGGTACTAAAAATCGGAAGAAACATTGATGTTCTCATCAATAACGCAGGGATTTATGTGACAAATTCCCCAAAAAACGCCGATGGGTATGATGTTCGTTTTATGGTCAATGCTGTTGCGCCCTACTATATTGCAAAAGGGTTACTCCCTCTCTTAGGGGAAAAAAGTCGTGTGGTGAACGTATCCTCTGCAGCGCAAAGTCCTGTAAATTTCGATAAATTTTTAGAAAAAGGAAATTTCACAAATGATGAAGCCTATGCGCAAAGTAAATTAGCGCTAATTTTGTGGACAATGGAGATTGCCGAATCTGTAAAATCCGTTATGACGGTTTCTGTGAATCCGAAATCTTTCTTAGGGAGCAAAATGGTCAAGGAAGCCTATGGTAGAGAGGGATATGACCTGAGTTATGGTGTCAATATCCTTTATAAAGCAAGTTTTTCGGAAGAATTTGCCAAGGCTTCTGGGAAATATTACGATAATGATAATCAATGTTTTGCAAATCCACACCCATTTGCTCAAAATAAGGAGATGCGTAAAAAATGGATGGATATCTTAGTTAGGTTTGAAATTTAATATCTGGTTACCAAAAAGCACGATATTTGAGGAAAATACCCTCATTTATCGTGCTTATTTTTTTGTAAATTGCAATATCAAATTGTACCCTAAACCTAAATAAAGTTATCCCTTATATCGTAACCACTCAACAACCACCCGCCTAACAATTTCGACCTAAATCCAGCATAATAGTATAGAAAAACTGCAATTATAGTTTTTCTATAATTTAAGAAAGTGGTAGGGTCATGAGAGATGTCATAGCAGTGGAATCCTCTCGAATAAAGTGGAAACCAAGTGGTTGTGGTCAAGAATGGCTCGAGTGATTTCGAGACTGGGGAGAGTGGTAGCAGGTAGATGATTGGGATAGATAGCATAGCTAGGACAAGCTCTGGATATAGTGTATCAATGATGGAACCAGGAAATTACTTATACATTCACGACCCAAATCTACCAAATGTGTTACGAAAAACACTCATTGTGATCGCTGCCGACCTTGCTGTCAAGACAGTGTAGTCCATCCTGAAGGAGCGATTGGAGTCCGATACAGTCGCCTATGGTGAATAATTTGAAAAGGCGCATAAAAATCCGATATTCTACACTCCCCTTTCCTTGCATATAGATAAGCAAGTAAAGGAGATGTCAGTATGAAAGGAAATATCGAAGAGAGAGCCTTGTTACTTGCAGAATACGTCATTGAACATCGTGCGACGGTGCGTGGGGCTGCGCAGGCGCACTCTATTAGTAAATCTACTGTACATAAAGATCTAATTGAACGCCTTCCACTTTTCAACCCTCCCCTCTACCGTGAAGTCAAGCAGGTACTCGACGAAATAAGGCGCAACGCC
>JAWXUK010000128.1:0-5770 GCA_044432785.1 Eubacteriales bacterium
CCATATCACGGTCGGTCATGATGGTGGCAGGGTTACTATTGACCAGAACCACCTCAACCCCCTCTTCTTTGAAGGCTTCGATGGCTTGAGTACCAGAATAGTCAAACTCGGCTGCTTGCCCAATAATAATGGGACCAGAACCAATGACCAGTACTTTTTTGATGGATAAATCCTTAGGCATGGATGTCACCTCCCTTGGCTACTTTGATGAATCGGTCGAATAAAAAGTTAGAGTCCAGTGGGCCTGGGGCGGCTTCTGGGTGGAATTGTACGCTAAAGATAGGAAGGGTCTTGTGGATAATTCCCTCGATACTGCCGTCGTTGATATTGATAAAGGCAGGTTCTACGCAGTCGGGAAGATCGCACGCCACAAATTCGTGGTTTTGCGAAGTAATATAGACCCGGCCGGTGGAGAGATCACGCACAGGATGGTTCCCACCGTGATGTCCGAAGGTCATCCGTCGGGTGTTGCCACCAAGGGCGAGGGTGAGCAGTTGGTTGCCCATGCACACCCCCAAGATGGGAAGGGTGCCGATGAGGGACTTGATGGTCTCGATCACTTCGGGAATGTCTTTAGGGTCACCCGGTCCATTCGAGAGGAAGAGCGCATCAGGTTTGACGGCAAGAATCTCTTCTGCCGTGGCAAAGGCAGGAAAAACCGAGAGTTGACTGCCACGTTTGGCAAGTTCACGCAAAATGCCGTCCTTGGCACCAAAGTCCAAGAAGGCAAAGTGGGTGCCACCACCTTGAATGGTATAGGGCTCTTTGATGGTGCATTCCGAGATGACATCTTTGGCAGAAAAATCATCCAACATGGCTTGGATTTGTGCTTGTGTGAGGTCGGTTTGAGTGGTAATGAGGGCACGCATGGTGCCATTTTCACGGATAATACGGGTAAGGGCACGGGTGTCCACCCCTTCAATCCCAGGGATTTTTTGTTGTTGTAGATAGTCAGCAAGATTTGTCTCGCATCGCCAGTTGCTAGGGAAATCGCAACACTCACGCACCACAAACCCCTTAAGCGCCGGGGATTTGCTCTCCATATCCTCGAAGTTGATGCCGTAGTTTCCGATGAGGGGATAGGTCATGGTGACAATTTGTCCAGCATAAGAGGGGTCGGTGAGGAGTTCTTGATACCCTGTCATACAGGTGTTAAATACAATCTCTCCCACTGTGTCCCCGCTATAACCAAAGGAGGTGCCGTGAAAGATGGTACCATTTTCTAAGATCAGTTGTGCCTGTAATGG
The DNA here is from genome assembly GCA_044432785.1 of Eubacteriales bacterium. Taxonomy (GTDB): domain Bacteria; phylum Bacillota; class Clostridia; order Oscillospirales; family Oscillospiraceae; genus JAWXUK01. The sequence continues at coordinate 1,248 of JAWXUK010000128.1, forward strand.
CTGATTCATGTGATAACTCCATTTCTATTGGTTGTCTTGTATGGTTTGAGGATAGGAAATCTCTCTTCAAACCGTTCTAATGGTTTAGGGGAGAATCTACCGTAAGATAGCCCCAAGTTTGGATTCTAAGAGCGAGAGAATAGCAGCAATTTCACTCTCGGCTTCGGGGGCAGTCAGGCTGCGATGATCGTTACGGAGCACCAAGTTAAATGCCACAGACTTTTTGCCTTCGGCAATTCCAGTCCCTTGATAGACATCGAAGAGGTGCACTTCACGCAGTAGCTCCGAGCCACCCTCTTTGATGCACGAGACCAAGTCTCCGACCGTGATAGCGCAGTCGCAGACCACAGCAATATCCCGTGACATGGGTGGGAATTTGGGGAGAGGGGTGTATTGAGGGACCACACCACAGAGAGGGAAGATGGCCTCGAAGTCGAGCTCGGCACAGTAGAGGTCGATCTCTAATCCGTAGTTTTGTGCCACGAGGGGGTGAATTTGTCCCATCACACCCACTTTGACCTCGCCACACCACACGGTAGCGCATCGCCCAGTGTGGTAGGAGGGGTTCGTATTTTCGGTTTGGAAGGTGAGTTCTAGCTTGAGATGGTGAAAGATCCCTTCCACCACCCCTTTGAGGGAGTAGAAATCAAAGCCATCCCCATAACAACCAAGGGAGAGCACCTTGGGCTCGTGTGCCAAGCCATCCTCTTTGGCAAAGTAGGTGCGACCTAATTCGTAAAGACAGGCAGTGGGATTTCTAAAGTGGTAGTTACGAGATAAAATGTCCAGCATGGAGGGGAGGACGGTGGTGCGCAAAATGGAGGTGTCCTCTCCCAGTGGGTTGAGAATTTCCATTGCCTTGCGACGAGAATCCTCAGGAGCAAGACGGATTTTATCAAAATAGGTGGGGGAGATGAAGGAATAGGTGATGATTTCGCTAAATCCGAAACTGCGGCAGACAGTCCCCAAATCACGTTCCAAAAGCTCTTTTTCCGTGAAACCACCTTGGGTGGTAAGACCAAGCATCAGGGTGGTTGGAATGTTGTTGTATCCATGGAAGCGTGCCACCTCTTCGGCGAGGTCGGAGTAGTGCTCCACGTCGCTTCTCCACGAAGGGACGGTGACGGTTTCCCCCTCGATGGTGAAGCCAATTTTCTCTAAAATGGTCACCATTTCGGCACGGGAAATCTCGGTGCCAAGCAGTTTGTTGATTTTATCGCTATCGAGGTTCAAAGTGGTGGGGTGAGGGACATAGTTGAGCAGATCAATGACCCCTTCCACCACGTCACCAGCCCCTAGTAGCTCCACCAGTTCACAGGCACGCTCTAAAGCAGGGAGGGTGTTCATTGGGTCGAGACCCTTTTCAAACTTGCCAGAGGCTTCGGTGCGCATCCCAAGTGCCACGGCAGTACGACGGACAGAGGAACCCAAGAAATTAGCCGATTCAAAGACCACATCCACGGTATCCTCAACGATTTCACTGTTCTCGCCACCCATGATTCCGGCAAGTCCTACGGCACGGGTTTCATCAGCGATGACCAGCATTTCAGGGGTGAGGTTGCGCTCTTGCCCATCCAGAGTAGTGAGGGTCTCCCCTTCGGTGGCACGGCGCACCACGATTTTGCCCCCAGTGACATAGCGATAGTCGAAGGCGTGCATGGGTTGCCCATATTCGAGCATGACATAGTTTGTGATGTCCACGATGTTGTTGATGGGTCGCACACCACAGTTGCGTAGGGCTTGACGCATCCAGTCGGGAGAAGGTGCGATTTTGACGTTACGCACCATACGAGCAGTATAACGAGGGCAGAGATCGGGGTCGGGGGTTTCGATATCAAGTAGGTCAACCAGAGAATCTTTACAGGTTGCCTTGACCTTGATATCCTCGGGGTTGTAGGTGAAAGGTTTATCGAATGTGGCACAGACCTCACGCACCAGACCAATGACAGAGAGGCAGTCGGGACGGTTGGGGGTGATCTCAAATTCCACCACCTCGTCATCAAGTCCTGTGATCACACGGATATCCTCGCCCAAGGTGATCCCATCGGTCATGGTAGGGGCTATCACCCAAATACCATTCTCGTACCCATCGGGATAGTCACGCAGATCCAAGCCAAGTTCTCCAAGGGAGCAGAGCATTCCATCGGATTTCTCGCCACGCAGTTCCCCAGCGTGAATCTCTTTTCCACCGGCAACCACAGAATCAGGGAGTGCCACAGGGACCACGTTACCCTCAGCCAGGTTTTGTGCACCAGTGACGATTTGCAGGGTTTTGCTCCCCACGTCCACTTGACAGACAAACATGTGATCGGAGTTTTCGTGTCGCTTCATGGAGACCACTTGCCCCACCACGATGTTGCGCAGTTCAGGCATGGGGATGTGGGTTGCCTCCACTTTCGAGCCAGAGAGGGTCATCCCCTCGGAAAAGGTATGTGCATCAATGTCACGGCAAGAGACATAGCGCTCGAGCCAAGTTCTACTAATATTCATCAGGGCAACCTCCTAAAACTGGGATAGAAAACGCAAATCGTTTTCAAAAATCAGACGTAAATCGGCAATTTTGAATCGTCTCATGGCAGTACGCTCTAGTCCAATCCCAAAGGCCCAACCAGAGTAGACCTCGGGGTCGATCCCACAGCCAGAGAGCACTTTAGGGTGAACCATACCAGCCCCAAGCAGTTCGATCCAGCCCTCGCCCTTACAGGTAGAGCAACCCTCTCCCCCACATTTGTGGCAGAGGACGTCCATCTCGCAAGAAGGTTCGGTAAAGGGGAAATGGTGAGGACGGAAACGGGTTTGTGTCCCTTTGCCGTAGAGTCCTTCCACCATGGTATTAAGAATCCCCTTGAGGTCAGCCATGGTGATATTTTTATCCACCACAAGACCCTCCACTTGATGGAACATAGGGGAGTGGGTGGCGTCCACCTCGTCCTTGCGATAGACACGTCCAGGGACAATGACACGGATGGGAAGATCCATGGTCTCCATGGCACGCACCTGCATGGGGGAGGTTTGCGAGCGAAGCATTACACGGCTATCGTTGTCAAAATAGAAGGTATCCGACCAGTCACGAGAGGGGTGATGCTCCTCTGCGTTGAGTTTATCGAAGTTATATTCGGCAAGCTCCACTTCAGGACCATCGAGGACCAAGAATCCCATCCCCACGAAGATCTCCTTGATCTCGTCTAAGACGATATACATGGGGTGACGATGACCCAACGTGACAGGGGTACCAGGGATGGTAATATCCAAGGTCTCGCTTGCCAGTTGTACTTCCAGAGCCTTAGCAGAAAGGGTTGCGCCAGCCGTGGCAAGTCCCTCTTCTAGTGCTTCACGGACATCGTTTGCCAGTTGTCCCATGGCGGGGCGCTCCTCTGCCGAGAGTTTGCCCATTTGCTTGAGCAGGGCAGTGAGCTCGCCCTTTTTGCCGAGATATTGCACACGCAAGCCGTCAAGCTCGGCTACCGTCGTGGCAGAAGCAAAAGCGCCAAGCGCCGTTTGCTTGATGGATGCCAATTGATCTTTCATATCAAATACTCCTTCAAAATAAATCCTCAAAAAAATGCCCTTCCTCCCCAAATAGGGACGAAAGGCAAACCCTCCGTGGTACCACCCACATTCACGTCAGTAAGACATGCACTTGATACCCAGATAACGGTGGGAACCCGTCTCTGTTTCCAGAGCGACTCAGCAGGCGAACCAAAGGGGACTTTTGAGGTGGATTTCAGCCGTGTCCACCCTCTCTATTCAAAAGAAAATCCTTATTTTTCTGCGTCGACGTCATATAGAATCAGTATACCACAGTCGTAAAAAAAAATCAAGGGGGAAATGAGAATTTTTTGATGACTTTTTCGTGAAACTATGGTAAAATAGGTATGAAATTTCCAAAGCAACATATAGATATCACAAAGGAAATTCCACACAGTTCCACCTTGTATTCCGTTCCTATTCTCGTAGATGATTGAGGTATATTCAAGGGAAAAGTGGTGTGGAAATCCGATGGATAGGAGAAAAAATATGTATGTTGCGAAAAAATCGGCAGTATTGCTCTCATTCTTGATTTTACTTGGGGGTTGCGCCCAACAAACAGACCAAAAATCCAAGGCTCTCGAGGTACGCACCACCCTCCTCGAAGTGGATCGCTACACGGCTCAGTGCGACATGGTAGCAGATTATGGTGCTCGAGTCTACCAATTTTCGGTGCTTGCCACCTTAGAGGGGGAAGAGACCTCTATTGTGGTCACCCAGCCTGAAAATCTATCGGGAATTTCGGTGACCCAACGTGGGATCGGTCAGAATACCGAACTTATTTGGGAGGATACCATCCTCGAAACAGGGGACCTCACCACCACAGGGATCACCCCACTCACAGCCATCCCAGCCATATTCGCCACAGCGAAAAGTGGATATATCGCCGGAGTGAACCAGAAACTGGTAGGGGAGACCGAAATTCTTGAGCTCTACTGTCGTGACCCGGACGGCGAAGTGGGGGAAGGGGTGGAATACCTGATATGGCTCGCCCC
>JAWXUK010000129.1:0-5722 GCA_044432785.1 Eubacteriales bacterium
GCTTGGGGTTTTTGTCCTCGATTTCACGCATGGCGGTGTCGATCACTGTGCCGATCTCTGGGGAGTGAGCCTTATCAGCAATCACCGACCAACGTGCGTTTTCTGGCACAAAAAAGATGTTTTGGGCAAGATACTCGTCCTCATCGTTCTCGAAACCGTCACCCTCTGCAAGTAATTCCTGAAAACGCACCTCAAAGCTATCGGAGATGTATTTCAGAAAAATCAGACCTAAAATGACGTGTTTATACTCGCTTGCATTCATATTTCCACGCAAAATACAGGCGGTGTCCCAGATTTGCTTTTCAAATCCTAAATTCGCAGTGGTTTTCGTCGTTTCTTTAGCCATCGTTGTGACCTCGCTTTCCTTATTGCTTCCATTATACAGTAAAGAAGTGGGAAATACAAGGGAATTACAGTTATTATGGGGAATATTTGAAAAAAGAATGATATATACAGTCCTGTCTGTAAATATCCTCTCAACTGGTTCATTTCACAAGTGAAAATTCTTGACAATTTGCTCTCGTTTCGAGTGATTCTAATAAAAAAGTTGAAACCCAGCCAAAGATAGTAACATTTCACTACCATTGGCTGGGTCACTTTGTTTTTGATGCGATTTTGGTTAATTCACTTCACCAAGTTAAAATTTGTTGCAAGGGTGGTCATCTCAACTACTTCACCCACGAACTCTGCCCCACGATAGCACCGTTTTCTGGGTTCACTAGAAAACGATGTCCGTTAAAGTTCGTGACAATCAACAAATTTTCATTGTCCGGATAGATGGATATAGTAGTATAGACCCTTTGAGTCTCTGATTCTGTTTGTGCAAATTCAGGTCGGAAAAGGAAAAGATTTTCAATTCTCCACAAGATATTGTCGTCCTTGATAGCAAACACATTATCATCATCCTTTTCAGGATTTTCGTCAAAAACAACGAAAATTTCTATTCCATTCCACTCAATCTTTTTTTTGATTTTTCTAGCGAAGTTCTCCGCTTCGTATCTTACAATGAGATAGTTTTCTTTTATTTCTACCATAGTTCATCCCCCAAAATAATTGATGTTTCATTATGAAAACAATCTACTGATAACCTTTCTATCAGTTTATATTGAATTCCTCCGCCACTCGACCCAAAAATTCCACCTGCACAGCTAACCTCAACACGTTTGCCCGCTGGCACGGTAACAGTGCATATAGATGTCGGTGTTGATGGAAGCGCATATTTATCTACAATTTCTTCAATGGAAAGTCCCTTAATATCGTCGTAATTCATAATCCAAGAACCAAGTATGTCTGAATCACCCCCACCGTAAACACGAACAAATTTAGTTTCTTCTGACAGCATTACGGTGAAAGTCTTAGTATCATACCAGTAAGGTGGGCGAGCATTTAGATCAGCCGAAATGAATTCTTGGTTCTTGAACGTGCCACTACCTACAGAGTCAATATCCCCCAAATCCTTCGCCGCCTTTTCCAAAGCATCATCCATATCAGGAATTGCCATGCCAAGCAAGCTCCCACTGGTGTTCTGTGGCTTTTTAGGAGAGAAATCAATGCCACCCCTATTGTCAAATTCCAAGCCATCTAGCTTGTTGACATACTTTAACCCTCCCAAAAATAGGCTAAGTGTCCCTAACATATCCATAGTATGTTGGAAAGAAAGTGGTTCTTGCGGATGAAAAGTCCCCTCAATCATTTCAGGAATGCCAAGTAGAAAAAAATTGAAACTGTTGAAATATGTGGGGGCGTCCAACAAAGTCTCCCACTTCGTCGTAATATCCGCCCAAGTGCTTGAGGGGATAGTCAACGTCATACAATCAGCCCATAACACTAAGTAGTGAGCAGCATTTTCGGCAGTGCCTAACCTATTCCAACTATCAACAAAATGTTGTGCGGCGGACAAAGTGGCATCTATGACATCTTCGGTGTAATTCTCTGCCCAATCAGTGAACTTGTCCCAAGTTTCATCAAAATATCCCTTTGTATTTAAAGCATTGTCATAAATTTTCTCGCTTTCGGGAGAAATCATGAGCTCGGTAGTTAGGGTCACTTTGTGTAAATCGTACATTCTTTGGTACGACTGACTTCTTGTGAGGTAAAAAATCCCTCCATCCACTTCCCCTTTATCCGCTAAGAGCTTTTCAATCTCTCGACTACTAAGGGCATTGAGATGAAATAACGCAACCAAATCATTGGATAGAGCAACCAAATAGCATTGGCAGTAAGGATGAATTGGCGGAATAATCTCCATCAGTTCCATTTTAGAATAGAGATGCCCGTGCTTTTCAAGACATAAGTCGCAGGTGCTTTCCTGTTGCTCGCTCAAATATAAGTAGGTTTCATACCCACTTAACTCCTCTAAAGCAAGTATTTCTTGATATTTTTGCTCTTGGTACTTGGTATAATTCCCCAAACGAACCGTTTCATTTTCCACGGTTTGTGTCAGGTCCGCTAAGTCGCCCTCGACTTCATACATCGTTTCAGCGATGTTGACAGACATAGATTGGGCGAATTTTGCCAATTCTACATAATAATTCTACCGAGCTACGCCAGAAAGTCTGGGGTTCATCGCAAAATTTGAGAAATAATATTTCGTTAAACTCCCGACAGCCTCCCCTAGTAGTTCCCTTGTCACTTCTTCTGCAAATTCTTCTTCCATAAAAATCCCTCCTTATATATGGTGGGATTTCTATAAAAGTTGTACGTTTCTATACACGCAACACGAAATTTCCTTAGATTATTTTAATTTGATCCATTCGTTCGCTCATATAATCAAATTTCGGAGTTATTCAAGAGCGCATCTCTCGGTTCATTTGACAAGTCCTTTTCGGCATTATAACACCAAGTAGATTTTTCGCTTTGTGTTATCAACGGAACTTCTGACTCTATTCTGCATGATTTTCATGGTTTTGTCAAGCATTTAGCTTACCATCTTTGCTGTGCAGTGTTAAAACTTCTCCCCTGCGCCTTTCAAATTCAAATTTTTTCGATCCCTCTACTTCTTTTTCAATTATTAAAGTTATCTTGAATAGTTAAAGGTAGTCCACAGTGGACAGCCCCCTTGTCCACTTAAAAATTATCATACAAAAATTGAGCATACTCCTCAGCTTCTGTGAGAGTCTTTTGGGGTGTTGTAATTTTTGGTGGTATGGGTGTCTGCGATTTTGCTGATGGGTTGTCCTGCGTGGAACTGTGATGTGTCGCTTGATCTCTGTGAAGGACTTGGGGGGCTGCTGTTATCAGCGCCTTTATCTCACAAACTTCGCTTTTGGTATTTTCGATTGCTTCTACCGTTGGCTCTGCTTGATTATTTGCAATTTGAGATAAAATATCAGAAAAAGAAATATAATCAACCTCTTCACTCTGCATTTCTGTGGTTTCAATCACTGGTAGGTCTGCTAGTTTAGGAGGGGAGGTTTCCTCGTCCTCTGTTTATTCGATCGCTTCTGGGATTGCAAGGGTGTATAGATTGCTGGTTTGTGCTCCATTTTTCTTCTCGCTAAAACGGGCATCTTTCTTCAAAAATCCCTTTTCTACCAATTCTGCAATGGCACGTTTCACCGTGGACAACCCCATTTTCAAGCATTTTGCAATGGTTTTGAGGGAGGGAAAACAGGTGAGTTCTTTCTCGCTTCAGTTCCCCAGATAAAATTCTCGCATTTTCGGGGATGTCCCCCTCGACTTATCAGTCTGGGCAGATGTATTCTACCCATGCAAAAATGGAAAAACGGGGATCACGATATTTGCGGTATGCTCTTTATAATGCCACGAAATTCTTCTGCAACTGGAGCCCTGTGTTCAGGGAGTATTTAGCAAAGAAACGAGCCGAGGGCGACCAAAGGAAGTGCTTTAGTAGAAGCATTATAACGTGGCATTATCCCATGCCGCCAAGAAGCTGGTGAGGGTCATTTACCAGCTCCAGAAGTCGCGCGAAACCTGTAAAGTAGCGGCATAAGTTTTTTGACTTTTTGACATATATACTGTTTTTTCGAGTGGCTTTCGGCACTCTGGTCGGCATGCCATTTTTGCGCTGAACGTCAGAAATTTCACTCTGAAAATTTTCTCTAACTTTTTGTCATTTAGGGGTTGACTTTTCATAGTTAGTCTAGTATAACTTAAACTTATGGTCGGGGAAGTGTTCTAAGGTCGAGAGTTCAATCGTGCTGATGGGGTGGTTTGCCCCTTCGGGATTGATAAGCTCTTGAAAGGTCTGGATTTTCATCCCATTAGCTTGCAATGGCATTGTCAATCAGCTCCTTCACAAAGTTTTCGTAAGCAATGGCAGCCGCATTTTCTGGCATATACTCGCAGATGTTTTTTTGATACAAATTTGCTTCTGCCACCTTGATTGACCGTGGTATGCGGGACTTGAAGATGGGAATTTGCCCTCCAAAACTATCCTCTAGCATTGCGTTGAGATGAGCTGACACCAACGTCTGTGACGAATCCATTGTGATTAAAATGCCTTCGATGGTTATGTTCCGCTGGGAATCTTTCACCATAGCATGATGATGTTTGAGCAACTCAGACAGTCCTTGAATGGACAGAAATTCAGCTTGGGTTGGAATGATAATGCTATCTGCACACATCAGAACATTCATCATGGGTGTACCTATTTGTGGCATGGTATCAATCACGATATATTCGTAGAGGTGTCTAAGCTCGTCCACGATCCGAGCGAGTTTTTTCTCACGGAAATTTACTGCACTAAGGTTTCGTTCTAAGACGAAAAGTTCGCTGTTTGATGGGATGAAGTCTACTCCGTTCCCGTTTTGCATGATGTACTGGTCTGGTGGTGGCAGTGGTTGGTCTTGAATTACTCGATTGAGCAGGGTGGAAATGGTGATCGAGAGTTGGTTCGGATTTTCGATACCATTTAATATGGTAGCACTCCCTTGACCGTCGAAGTCGATGAGCAGGGTTTTCTTCCCTCGCTGGCAGAGAAGATAGGCTAATGTTGTCGCTGTGTTGCTCTTGGCAACCCCTCCTTTTTCGTTCATGATGGCGATGACCTTGGCTTGATGTGGTGCGAATTGTCTTTCCATTGGTACACTTCTCCTTTTCCGTTGTTGTAACGATGCTCTGTGTTTTTTTGCGAATAAAATAGAACGCACTCGGAAACCCTTGATTTCACTGGGTTTCTAGCTACGTCCTATTATAGCTCAATTATCGCCTTCAGCGTTTAAAATGTGCGAGAGCGCAGTTTCCTCAAGTGCGACGCTTGTGATAATGTCGGTGATGGCTTGTTCACGTGTGCCAGTTCCTGACACGATGACGGGCATTCCCATAAAAAATCTCCTTCTAGTCTCACGAGCAGTGCTCGGAGCTTGGTTAATGTATCTAAACAACAGAAAATTCCGTTGCAAGACCTGTTTTCGTGCGATCCGTTGACCATAATCCAATCGGATCTACGAGGAGGAAGAATTGCTCTCCCTCATGGATCATTCTATGCACAGAGGAGGACAAGGGTGACTAGACTAATGGTCTAGCCGTCCTAGCGCCTCTAACTTGCGCACTAGCACTTCCTCGAGAGTGGTCACCGACTGCACCATGGATTCCACCGAACTGTTGACTGCAATGAGTTCGGAAGGATCCTCCGAGACGGCGATGATTTTTTGTAGTTTTTCTCCTTCAGCGTTTAGAATATGCGAGAGTGCTGCCTCTACCAGTGCCACAGATTCGAGCACATCGTTCACCGAGGCACCCCCACCACAACAGGAAGCTC
>JAWXUK010000130.1:0-5720 GCA_044432785.1 Eubacteriales bacterium
CTCACTGCACCCTTAGCCCTCACTACGTCTCTGGGGGGACCATTCCTGAGGAATATATCCTCTATCATTACGACTTTTTCGACCTGCACGATTCCAATCAGGTGGGCGAGCTCCACCAAACCCTCGTGGGATGGAGCAACTCCATCTGCGCTACCCCTATGGGAACCCTCTTCAATTCTTTGCAAGGGTGCCTCCCCTTCCAACTCTATTCCTTGGGTGTGGTGGTCTGTCGTGATCAGAATTTCTCGCTCCAGAATGCTCTTTTGGTCTTTAACCCCAAGCACCACACAAAGGACCACAAAGGTCAGGCAGAGCTACTCAATCTGGTCTGCCGTATCAATTTAATCCAGCTCTTTGTGGATATCTATGGCGAGGTCAAGGAAAATCAGCCTGCACTGCTCTCGCTGTGGGAAAACGTAAAATACGAGATCAACCAAGAGGCACGCCATCTCACCGAGCAATATGGTTCGGGCTATATGTCTCGCTACCCCATCGCCGAGCTGGTCCCCTATTGGCAGAGCCAAAAACCCCGTCAAATGGGTGTGATCTACACCTCTTTAGCCGATAGCTGGGTCATTCCTGTCTATCTCACTGCCATGACCACCGACGAAAATGGCGACCCCGTGCCACTCGAGGTGCGCCGTTACACTGGCAACCCCTCGCTATTCGCCTGTTTTGGTTGGAATAAAAAGCAATTTGATGCGCTGGTCAACTGTATCGAGAGTATCCACTCCGAAACCACCTCCCTCTCCGAGGAAATCGTGGGACACGCATGGGGAAGTGGGTACTATTGGATCGAAAAGCTGATGGAAAATGCCCGTCTGCTCCAATTCATCAAAAAGCAGAAGAAATACGCCCTCTGCTCCTGGGAAGAGGTGGAAAATCAGCACCTTGCACGGCTATTGCACGACATCAAGCGCTCGCAATATTACGTTATGCTTCAGCCTCAAGTAAGCCTTGCCGATGACGACTGGACCTGCCATGGTGCCGAAGCCTTGGTGCGCCGTCGTGGCACTGTGCTCTCCCCTGACGTATTCGTCCCCCTCTTTGAAGAGCAAGGGATTGTGCGACACGTGGATTTCTTCGTGCTAGATGCTGTGTGTTACCACATTGCCAAGTGGCGACGGGAGGAGGGAAAATCCATCCGTATCGCTGTCAACCTTAGCCGTGTCACCTTAATGGAGGACGATATCGTCGAATCCATCCGTGCTGTGGTAGACTCCCACGAGGTTCCACACGAACTGGTCATGATGGAGATCACCGAACGTGAGGGTCTCATCAAAAGCGAGGTCTCGCAGTCCTTGGTCAAGGAGTTCCGTAAGCATGGGTTTATGGTCTCCCTCGATGATTTCGGCTCGGACTCCTCTAATCTGGGGGCTCTTTCCAAAATGTCGGTGGACGAGGTTAAGGTGGATAAAAGTTTGGTGGATCACATTGGCTCGTCATCACAGCACGAGCACGCCAACAAAGTGAGCAGTATGGTGCGAAATATCGCCAAAATGTGCCAAGAATTCGACTATAAGACCATCACCCTCGCCGAAGGAATCGAAAACCAAGATCAAGCCGACGCACTGCGTGATTTCTGCTACGATTTAGGTCAGGGATACTTTTTCGATAAACCCCTCGAGATCGAAGCCTTCTACCACAAATACATCCGAAACGCTAAGAAATAACTTGGCGAAACCACCTCCAAGGGTTAGACCGAACCATCTAACCCTTGGGGGTTTTTCCTTCTTTGGAGGGTGGTGAGATCGGTATTTTTTTCAATAGACCTCTATACATATTAGGTCTTTTATGGTATAATCAAAAGGATGGATTCCCATCGAAATCACAAGAAATCTCCCCCATAAATTCAATGCTCGAAAGGATACGATCATGATACTACTATGGATTGCGCTTCAATTTGCGCCCCCCCTCTTGGCTCTTTACATTCACAAAAAGGTGAGCCATACCACCTATTTCACCAAAGAATCCCTCGTCCCCACCGTGCTCGACTTTGCCACCCTCTCATTTTTCATTACTTTTATCGTGTATGGTGTGCTCGCACTGTTCCATCCAAATGAAGAGGTGGTGCTATCCCTCTGGCAGGGGGGGAGTTTGGCGCAAATGGATTTTGTGCTATTATATGCCACTGTGGCATTGATCAGCGCCCTTTTTTGGGGGAATTTTTATCGGTTTGGCCCTGATACCTTGGTCAAAGCCTTCTTTTCCGAGGACAAAGCCAAAACCCCCAACAAACAAAGAAAGGATAACACGTCCAAATAAGGGCGAGTGGGATCTTATATGTTATATTTATGGCTGATTTTGCACTTTGTGCCCCCCCTGTTGGTCCTCCGTACCCGAAGCAAAAAATACCAAACCACCTATTTCACACGGGAAACCTGCAAAACAACCCTGTTGCACTATCTGGTCGCCTTCTTTTTCGTGACCGTGTTCACCATTTCCATCCTCTTTTTCATCGACCCACTCAACGTGATCCTGATGCGCCCCTTCTCTATCGGGCCATTCACCGATGCTGGATTCACCTTTCTCTATATGCTGTGCGCTATGGTGGTGGCCTCTATTTTAGGTTGGCTCACGGGGGACATGAAGGCAGATTTGCTCGCCCCCTTCCGGCAAAAGTCCCTCCCCTTTTTGCAATGTGCTCGGCTCTGTGTCTGCCCTGCAATGCTCATTTCGGTCACTATTTTCCTCTTCGGTCCTCTGGATTTTTACTTTGCCAACCAATACGAATTTTGGTTTTCTTTCCCTGATATCATCGGCTTATTTTTGGGGCTCACCCTGATCTCGACCTTGGTTTTGATGGGAATTTCCTTTTTGTGCAACGCCATCAATCAATATATCCTCTATCTATTCCTCGCTTTGGTCTTTGGTTTGGGGTTTGCCCTCTATATGCAAGGCAATTTTATGGTGGTGGACTACGGATTGTTAGACGGAACCACCATCGACTGGGCATCCTATGCCACTTGGGGCGAGATCAATCGCATCATCTGGACTTGCTTGCTGGTCCTCCCCTTTCTCCTGTTGGGGCTTAGCAAAAAATGGTTCTCCATTGTGCTCACCTGTCTCTCCCTCTATGTGGTTGGGGTGCAGTCCCTCACGCTCGGCGTCCTCTTCCTTAGTAACGACCTATCCAAAGAACCTCAACTATCCAACACCGATCTCGGACAATTCGAGCTATCCCAAGATCATAACGTGATCATCTTTCTGATGGATGCCCTCGATATTGCATACACCAACGAAATGTTAGAGCTCTTCCCCGAAATCCACACCGAATTTAAGGATTTCACCTATTTCGACAATGTTTTGTCGGGATATGGCTACACGAGGGAGAGTTTACCCCTCATTTTAACCGGAATTTCTTATCAAAACGATGTCACCTACCACGACTACCGTGAGGCTGCCTACCCTGCAAGCGAAATCACCCAAACCATCTCCGAGATGGACTATCACGCAAGTTATTACGTTTTGCCAAACTATTTGACCGATACGGTTGCCGATCTATCGGAAAATACCATGATGCTTGAACCAACACTGCAAGATATTCCAAACTTTTTAGCGGCATATTTCGAGCTGATTGGCTTTCGCTATGCCCCTCACAACCAAAAATACACTTGGAACACCAACTATGATTTCACCCCGTTTCAAGATCTTGGGGATGGATATGTCGCATATTCTTACCAAAATATTCCATTTTATAATAAACTGCTCACCACCCAAATCACAGCCCCACACACCGGAAAACTATTTAAGTTCTATGAATTGGATGGCACCCACAGCCCCTTGGATATGAACGAATTCCTCGAACCCACAAGAAGCCAAGATACCACCTACCCCCTTAAGGCTCGTGGTTGCTATCGCATCGTTAGCACCTATATCGACCAACTTAAAGAGCTTGGGATCTACGATTGCACCACCATCGTGCTCATGGCAGACCACGGACAAGAGCAACTCAAGCAAGCCCCCACCGTCCTCATCAAACCGGCTTACACCACCCAAGATACCCTCGCCATCAACAGCGCCCCTGTGGGATATCACGCCGATTGGAAGGATACCTTTGTCGCCCTGCTTGAGGGGTCCCCCCTCGAGGAGAAAGGCTTCTTCTCGATCGACGCTGACGAGCCTCGTATCCGTCAAAACTATCATTTTCAGCCCAGTGACGTGCGAAGCGTTTTCTACACCCCCGACCTCTACGTGCTAGAGAGTGACGTCCACGCCCTCGATTTCACGCACGAGCACTGGAATGGCACCATTTTGCGCAAGCCAAACCAAGGGGAATACCCCATTACGTGGGGCGAGCCTTGCTCGTTAAGTGGAAATATCCCCCTCTACGAAGCCGCAGTGAAGCAAGGACTTTTCATGCGCCGATACGAGCCGTCGTGGACCTACTCCACCACCGAATTTATCTTCTACCCCGAGCGCTCCACCACCAAAGACCTGCAGTTAGACCTCCATTACATCGATATCAAGGGAGACTTTCAAACCGTTATCCTATCGGTCAACGGTCATGCCGTAGGGGAAGAGGTGATCACCATGGAGGACACCGTGGTTTCCTTTGTGGTACCCAACCAATTTTTGGTGGAAGATGTCATCGAAATCAAGCTAGAATTCCCAGATGCCGAGAAATCAAACCTCGAGAGCCGATCGGTCTCGGTGACCGAATTGGTCTGTACCGAACTTAACCAATGAAACGGAGAATCAACATGAAACTATTCTATCTTTTTGGCCTGTCCCTCGCCCTTGCCCCAAATGTCAGCGCTTACATTGATCCCTCGGTTGCCACCTACGCCATTCAAGCCGGCGCAGGGGTTGTGATCGCTGTGGGAACCTTTATCGGTCTTTATTGGCGCAAAGCCAAGCGCAAAGTGATGCAAACCTTAGATATTGACGAAAATGCAAAGAAAGAAGTGGAAGAAGAGCTCGAAATCTACGAAGAAGAGAAATAACCACCATCCAGTCTCTCCCCCCTCCCCTACTGGGGTGGAAGGGCATCGAGGCAAGAAATTGAGGAAGACAACATGGATATCGTGATCGCTCCCTTCGGGGCATTGATGGGGCTGTTCTATCAATGGACCAACCATTATTTCTTGGGATTTATCGGATTTGCGCTCTTTACCAAGGTGATATTGCTCCCTTTGGCTGTGTGGGTCCATAAAAACTCCATTAAAATGGTGGGTATTCAGCCCGAACTCAACCGAATCAAAGCCAAACACTTTGGAAATGGGGACAAAATCGCAGAGGAGCAATCCCTCTTATACAAAAAGGTTCGGTACAACCCGTTGCTCACCTTGATTCCCTTATGTTTGCAAATTGCGCTATTGATTGCGGTCATCGAGGTGATCTATCACCCCTTGACCTTCCTCCTCGGGGTGGATTCTGCCACCATAGGCGCCCTCGCCGAGCAAACGGTTGCCATCACGGGGGAAAATCAAAATCTCGCCTCTTTCGAGATCACCATGCTACGCACCGTGCAAAACCCTGCTTATTTCCCCCTCTTCGTGGAGGCTGGGGTGTCTCGCACCGTGCTTGATGCCATTTCCTCCCTCGAACTGACCTATTTCGGGCTACATTTTGCAGATACCCCCATCCAATCTTTGGGATGGGCCCTGATTGTCCCTCTGCTCGCTGGATTTTCTGCGTGGCTGATGTGTACGGTGCAAAATCGTGCCAATGTCCTCCAATCCGAGCAGAGCAAAACGGCGCAATGGACTCACTTTTGC
>JAWXUK010000131.1:0-5698 GCA_044432785.1 Eubacteriales bacterium
TCTGCCGATTTATGCGGTTCAATTCCACCCAGAAGCCAGCCCAGGTCCTCTGGATACCAATGTATTATTTGATAAACTTCTCGAAATTGTGGAAAGAGGTGGCAACAATGCCTAAAGATAGTCGAATTAAAAAAGTATTAGTAGTGGGTTCAGGTCCTATTGTCATCGGGCAAGCTGCCGAATTTGACTATTCAGGCACCCAAGCCGTCCAAGCCATGAAGGAAGAAGGCGTGGAGGTGGTTCTGGTCAACAGTAACCCAGCCACCATCATGACCGACCGTGATATGGCAGATGCCACCTATATCGAGCCTCTTACCATCGAATTTATCGAAAAGGTCATCGCAAAAGAGCGCCCCGACTCCCTTATCGCTGGTGTGGGTGGACAAACCGGACTCAATCTGAGCTGCGAGCTCCACGATGCTGGTATTTTAGAGAAGTATAACGTCCGTGTAATCGGCACCTCCATCGCTGCCATCAAAGAGGGGGAGGATCGTGAATCCTTCAAGCTCTTGATGGAGCGCACCCATCAACCCATCATAGATAGTGCCATCGTGACCTCTGTGCGTGAGGCACTCGACTTTGCAAGCACCATCGGCTATCCTGTCATTGTCCGTCCTGCCTATACCTTAGGTGGTACTGGTGGTGGTATCGCTGAGAACGAAGTGGAACTCCACGAGATTACATCCTCTGGGATCTCGCTCTCTCGTGTGGGTCAGGTCTTAATCGAGCGCAGTATCAAGGGCTGGAAAGAGATTGAATTTGAAGTGATGCGAGACAAAACTGGTAACTGCATCACGGTCTGTTCCATGGAAAACGTCGATCCTGTTGGGGTGCATACTGGTGACTCCATCGTGGTGGCTCCTGCCCAAACCCTGTGCGATCGTGAGTATCAAATGCTCCGTAAAGCCGCCATCGACATCATCGACTCCATCGCCATCGAAGGAGGGTGCAACGTGCAGTTCGCCCTCGACCCCAACGGTTTCGACTATGCCGTCATCGAGATCAATCCTCGTGTTAGTCGCTCCTCTGCCCTCGCTTCCAAGGCGACAGGGTACCCCATCGCAAAGGTAGGGGCAAAGATCGCCCTCGGCTATGGGCTAGATGAGATACAAAATGCCGTTACAAAGAAAACCTTCGCTTGTTTCGAGCCATCCATCGACTATGTGGTCTGTAAAATCCCCAAATGGCCCTTTGATAAGTTCAAGAGCGCCCGTCGGAATTTAGGCACAAAAATGATGGCGACTGGTGAGATTATGGCCATTGGAAACTCCTTCGAGAGTGCTCTGCTCAAAGGGATTCGCTCCCTTGAATTGGGGCAATACACCCTTGAGAAGGACTATAGCAAGTCCAAATCCATCGACGAGCTCAAACGTCGTGTGGTGGTCCCTGATGACGAGAGACTCTTCGACCTTGCCGAGATTTTACGCCGTGGTTATCGTGTGGATAAAGTGTGTGAGATCACTGGTATGGATAAATTTTTCGTCCATAAAATCAAGAAAATCGTGGATATGGAAGAAAATCTGAAGAAAATGACCCTCGCCGATCTCAACTACCCCACATTGAAGGCATACAAAAAAATTGGCTTCTCTGATAAAGGGATTGCAGATCTGCTCGGTGGTGGTGTCACCCCTCCTCAGATCTATGCCCGTCGGAAACTCCTCGAGATTCTACCTGTCTATAAGATGGTGGACACCTGCGCCGGCGAATTTGAAGCACTCACCCCCTATTATTACTCCACTTATGACCAATTTACCGAGGCAACTCGCTCGGATAAGAAGAAAATCATCGTGATTGGTTCTGGTCCCATTCGTATTGGACAGGGAATTGAGTTTGATTACTGCTCTGTTCATGCCATCAAGGCACTCAAAGAGGCTGGAATCGAGACCATCATCATCAATAACAACCCCGAGACGGTCTCGACCGACTTTGATACCTCGGATAAACTCTATTTCGAGCCACTCACCGAGGAAGATGTCCTCAACGTGGTGGAATTAGAGCAACCTGACGGCGTGATTCTACAATTTGGTGGACAAACTGCCATCAAACTTGCCAAGTTCTTCCGTGAAATGGATATTCCCATCTACGGCACCAAGCCCGAACAAATCGATCGTGCCGAGGACCGTGAAAAGTTTGAGGAACTCCTCGAAGAGCTCTCCATCCGTCGCCCCAAAGGAAAAGGGGTGTGGTCGGTGGAGGATGGTGTCTCTGTCGCGCAAGATTTGGGGTATCCCGTTCTGGTGCGCCCCTCCTATGTCTTGGGTGGACAGGGCATGGAGATCACCTACGATGCCAATCAACTGCGTAAATATCTTGCCTCTGCTTTCCTCAAGGACAGCAAAAATCCCGTTCTGATCGACCGTTATCTCTTTGGGAAAGAGCTTGAGGTTGACGCCATCTGCGACGGTACCGATGTGGTCATCCCTGGGATTATG
Source organism: Eubacteriales bacterium (assembly GCA_044432785.1). Classification (GTDB taxonomy): domain Bacteria; phylum Bacillota; class Clostridia; order Oscillospirales; family Oscillospiraceae; genus JAWXUK01. The sequence continues at coordinate 2,433 of JAWXUK010000131.1, forward strand.
CAACATCTCGAGCGTGCCGGAGTACACTCGGGGGATTCCATCTCCATCTACCCTCCCGTGGATGTTTCGGAGGAAATCAAGCAAGAAATCCTCGCCATTACCACCAAACTTGCCCTTGCGCTCGAGGTTTCTGGCATGATCAACCTCCAATTCATCGAGTTCCAAGGCACCCTCCACATCATCGAGGTCAACCCCCGTTCCAGTCGCACCGTCCCCTATATCAGTAAAGTGACAGGGGTACCCATCATCAAACTTGCCACCCAAGTCATGCTAGGAGAAAAACTAAAAGATTTAGGGTATTCCACCGGTATCTGCCCTGAAAGCACCACCATTTCGGTCAAAGTTCCTGTCTTCTCCACCGAGAAACTCCCCGAAGTTGAGGTGAGTTTAGGCCCTGAAATGCGTTCCACAGGTGAGGTGCTTGGACTGGATGATACCTTAGAAAAGGCTCTGCTCAAGGGATTCTTGGGGGCTGGTATGGAGATCCCCAAACGCAACGGCACTGCACTTCTCTCGGTCAAACCCTTCGACTGTGCCGAGTGTCTTCCCCTTGCCCTTCGTCTCCAAAAACTGGGCTATCGCCTTTATGCCACGGTTGGCACAGCGAACTATTTGAGCGAACACGGTGTCACCGATATTCTCACGGTCAAACGGATCATCGAAGGTGTCCCCAACGTGATCGACCTCATCCGTAGTGGAATTTTAGATTTGATCATCAACACCCCTAATCGTGGCAACGATACCATTAGCGAAGGATTCCAAATTCGACGCATGGCAAGCGAAACCAAGACAAATCTCTTCACCTCGCTCGATACGGCACATGCTGTGCTCGACGTGTTAGAACAGGAGATCTCCATCGAGGATGCCACGGTCACCCCTCTTCACGAATTGAAATGATCTCTCCTGTGTGAGATTATCGACTCTCTCCCCTTCGGGGGAGAGAGTTTTTCACGTCCCAAAGACAAAAAACAACCCCCAACGATGTCACTCGTTGGGGGTTGTAGCGGTTTTAGGTATTACCCCGCCACGCCGATTTCGGTCCACAGATCACTGTAGAGGGTACGGATGTTGGAGGGCATCACGAGATATGCCTCGTGAGCAGCTTCGATATCGTAGCTAGGTGCCATAATTTCGTAGAGTTCCATGTCCAGTGGCTCTTCGTAGAGCTCCTCGTAGTAGGCTGGGTAGCCTGCCAGTGCCTCGGTATTGGGGGAGGCGTACCAGATATAGTCCATGTTTGCGAGGGATGCCTCAGTGGAACAGATGAAGTTGATCCACTCCTCGGCTTCCGATACATTTTCGGCATCTTTGAGGATGCACATGGCATCAATGAACCAGTTAGAGCCGGTTTCTGGCACAACATAGGCGAGATCTGGGTTGTTATCCACCATCACAAGGTAGTCCCCTGCGTAATAGGTGGCGAGGGCTGCCTCCCCTCCCTCCATTTTGCTAAAGACTTGGTCCATCACAAAACTTTGGTAAACTCCGTTGGTTTTTGCCTCTGCAATGAGGTCTTTTGCCTCATTTAGCTCAGTTTCGCTTGTGGTGTTGACCGAATAACCAAGCGCAAGTAGAGCGATTCCGATGGCATCTCGAGAATTGTTTATCATCAGCACTTGTCCTGCATACGCCGTGTCGAACATGGCGTCCCAACTTGTGATTTCGTCCTCAATCAAGGTGGTGTTGTAGATCATTCCAAGGGTTCCCCATGTATATGGGACGGTGAACTGATTTTCAGGATCGTAGGGCTGATTTTGAAATCGCTCGTCAATGAGAGAGAAATTGGGAATATTCTCGTAATTGATGGGTTGCAAGCGATCTTCTTCAATCATTTGTGAGATGAGATAGTCCGATGGGACGATCACATCAAAGTTTGCACTCCCAGCCCGTAACAGGCTATCCAGTGCTTCGTTGCTGTCTACTGTTTGATAGTTTACCTTGATTCCGCTCTCCTCTTCAAACTGCGTGATGAGGTCGGTATCAATGTATTCCCCCCAACTGCATACGTTTACCACATGCTTTTCTTCTGATCCTCCTGCCGAACATCCAACAAGGGATAGGGTCATGCTTGCAGCTAACATTAGGGTGGTGGTCTTCTTCATTTATCATTCCTCCAATAAATATATATGTCAAGGCATTGAAATTTTCCTCCACTCCTTTGGACGGGAGGATTTGCCATTTGACCGAATGGTGCGAGGGTCTCACGAATTTTGAGGGCTCCTCTTATGGGTACTCTGCTTGACCTCTCGTAGGTTGATGATGACGAGGAGCAAGAGAACGGTAACGAATAGTAGAGTGGAAATTGCGTTGATTTCGGGGCTTATTTTGCGCTTTGTCATGGCGTAGATCTGCATGGAGAGGGTACTCACCGAGGAGCCTGCCGTGAAAAAGCTGATCACAAAATCATCCACCGACATGGTAAATGCGATGAGCATTCCGTTGATGATCCCTGGTTTTAGCTCTGGCAAAATGACACGGATAAATGCCTGAAACCAAGTGCAGCCAAGGTCTTGAGCTGCATCTAATAGGTGTTTATCCATCTGACGAAGCCGAGGCATCACCGATAGAATCACATAGGGGATATTAAAGCTAATATGCGCAATAATGAGGGTGATAATTCCTGTTGTGGGTTCTAGTTTTGGCAAAAATCCACCACTGATCTCGTTTGTCCACGCAGAAACCTCACGAATGAGTGCCATAAATGCCACCAAAAACATCGCAAGCGAGACCCCTGTCACGATATCTGCGTTCATCAGTGGTACGTCATTGATGGTCATGAGGGGTTTGCGATAGCGACGGCGCATATTGTGAAATCCAATGGCAGCAAAGGTTCCCATGATGGTTGCCACGATGGTGGAGACCATTGCCACGAGAAAGGTTGTGCCGAGGGAGCTCATAATGTCTCGATTATCGAAGAGTTCGGCATACCATTTGAAGGAAAATCCACCCCAAACCGTGCGACTATTTGCCTCGTTAAAAGAGAAGATCATGAGGACAAAGATGGGGGCATAGAGGAACAAAAAGAGGAGTCCCACCGAAAGTCTACCCAATAAAGTCGGTTTTTTCATAGATTCACCGCCTGTTCTTCCCCTTCGCCAAAGCGATTCATCACTGCCATGCAAATGACCACCACAAGCATCATCACAAGGGCGATTGCCGAGCCTAGTTGTGGGTTGTAGGCTCCCCCACGAAATTGCAGTTCGATGAGGTCACCGAGGAGCATACTTGTCCCGCCCCCCAACATTTGCGAGATGGCAAAGGGGGAG
>JAWXUK010000132.1:0-5698 GCA_044432785.1 Eubacteriales bacterium
CCGTTGCACAGCCGCATCAAAACTCGCCGAAGGGATCTCCTCAGGAGCCAAGGTCACCGTAGGCAGACCAACACTCCCCTCTGTAGACGAGAAGAGAGTACGTCCCAAGCTCGTCAAAATGGCAGCCACAAAAATAAGGGTAATCACAATCGAAATGATCACACGATTTTTACTTTCCACGGCAACTCCTTTCTGGCAGAATCACGATCTAGGGGGTAAAGGGGAGGGGCTTTTCAGATTTCACCCCAAAGTGCCACAAAATCGCATCCACAATCCGTGGACAAGCCTCGCCATCCCCGTAGGGATTTTCTGCCTTCGCCATACACTGATAGGCGCTCTCATCCGTAAGGAGTTCTGCGCCACAGCGATAGACCTCCTCTTCGAGCACCCCTGCAAGCTTCACCGTCCCAGCAGCAACAGCCTCAGGACGTTCTGTCTCTTGTCGTAGCACCAACACAGGCTTTCCAAGGGAGGGGGCCTCCTCTTGCAAGCCACCAGAATCTGTCATCACAAAGTGGCAACGTGCCATCAAATTGTGCATCTCGTCCACCCCGAGAGGTGGAATCAAGTGGACATTCTCGAGATTCCCCAAATATTGATTCGCAGCCCCCTGTACCACAGGGGAGAGATGCACAGGATAGACCAGTTCTGCCTCAGGAAAGTCCACAGCCAACCGACGTAGCGCCGTCATGATCTGGGTCATAGGGGCGCCGTAGTTCTCACGACGATGACAGGTCACCAAGATCACCTTTTTGTGGTCGAAATCCAGTTCATTTAAGAGGGGATAGGTAAATTCAAATCCCTCTTTCACCGTGGTTTTCATGGCATCAATGACGGTATTCCCTGTCAAAAACACGCCATCTGTAATGTGCTCTCGATGCAAATTCTCTAAATTGCTTTGGGTAGGGCAAAAATGAAGGGCTGCAATCTGGGATACCATGGTGCGATTGAGTTCCTCAGGGAAAGGGGAGTACTTATCATAGGTGCGCAAGCCTGCCTCCACATGTCCCACAGGAATCTGATGATAGAAAGAAGAGAGGGCAGCCGTAAAGGTGGTAGAGGTATCTCCATGCACCAAAACCACGTCAGGCTTTAGCTCTTTAAGTACCCCATCCATCCCCGCCAAGGTCTTTGCCGTTATGGTGGAAAGGGTCTGACTAGGCTCCATAATATCAAGGTCAAAGTCAGGGGTGATGTGAAAGATCTCAAGCACACTATCCAGCATCTCACGATGTTGCGCCGTCACACAGCAAATAGAGGTAATCTGTGGATTTCGTTCCAGTTCCAGCACCAATGGCGCCATTTTAATTGCTTCAGGACGTGTCCCAAAGACCGTCAAAACCTTTATCTTCTTAGACATAACATTCACTCCTCTTCCTTTGGGGGTTCAGGGGGTTCAACCTCTTCCGTAGCATCCTCAAGCTCAGGGGACTCCTCTTCATCTCCTAGGGGTAGCACCATTTTCACCGTAATCCCAAGAGCAAGACAGATAGATAGGAAAAACAGGGTCGCCTTGACCACGCCACTCGTGGTGAGTACCACAGCCGACAGCCCCAAAATGGCACTGATAATATATAAGGTAGCAACAGCTTGCTTTTGCGAAAATCCCATATCAATCAAGCGATGATGAATGTGCTCCCGATCAGGGGACATAGGGGATCTTCCAGTTGCAAGCCGACGCAAAATGGCAAAACAGGTATCGAAGATGGGCAGTCCCAACATCAAGAAGGGAACAGCAAAGGAGACAATTGCCGATAGCTTAAAGAGTCCTTGAATGGAGACCACAGCCAAAACAAACCCCAAAAAGGTGGAGCCAGTATCCCCCATAAAGATCTTCGCAGGGTTTAAGTTATAAGGTAGGAACCCCAAACAGGCCCCCACAAGTCCCCCCATCATCACAGCCACAGATCCCTCCGACACCGTGAGTGCAATAACAAGCATGGTCATCGAACTAATGGTAGAAACCCCACAGGCAAGACCGTCCAGCCCATCAATGAGGTTGACTGCATTGGTAATGGCAATGATCCAAATCACTGAAAAGGGGATGGCAAGCACCCCCAAATCCCAATAGGGATCTGTACTGAAAATATTAGGGTTAGAGAGCACCAGAATCACGCTCCCCGTAGATACTGCAATATAAGCCGCCACCACTTGCACGCAAAGTTTCAGCTTTGCCGATAGGGCATAAATATCATCAAAAATACCCAAGATGACAATAATCACAGCCCCCAACAACATCCCATGAAACTGTGGGGTATGAGGGACAAAGATCAAGCTACTCAAAAAGAACCCAAAGAAAATGGCAAGCCCCCCCATCCGTGGGATGGGGTCTTTGTGCATACGTCGACCATCTTTTGGAACATCCACAGCCCCCACCTTATAAGCCATCACACGCACCACAGGAGTGGTCACATACGAGGTCAAGGCAGCGACGATCAGGGTAATTGCCACAAGGGTAATGACAGAACCAGTCATACGATTCTCCTAACGAGGGATAAATCCCAATTTTTTATATACTTTACGTAGGGTCTTGTACCCAATCTCAGAAGCACGTTTGCTCCCACTGCGATACACGCTCTCCAGATATTCCTTATCCGCAAGCAGTCGATTGGACTCCTCCCGAATGGGGCGACAGAGTTCCACCACAGCCTCGCCCACAGCAGGCTTAAAGATGCCATATCCTTGCCCTTCAAACTTAGAGGCAGCCTCCTCCATAGTACAGTTCTCCACAGCGCAATAGATGGAAAGCAGATTGGAAATTCCGGCTTTGTTCTCTTTATCAAAGTGAACGCTAGTCTCACTATCGGTCACAGCTCTCTTAAACTTCTTCATAATCTCCTCAGGGGAGTCCATCAAAAAGACGCAGCCACTCGGATCAGACTTGCTCATCTTTGTGGTGGGATCGCTCAAACTCATCACCCTCGCCCCCATCTTAGGGATAAAAGGGGTTGGAATGGCAAAGGTATCGCTATAGTTGTGGTTAAACCGTTGCGCAATATCACGGCATAGCTCCACGTGTTGCTTTTGATCCTCACCCACAGGGACTAAATCAGCTTGATAGAGCAAAATATCAGCTGCCATCAACGCAGGGTAGGTAAACAGCCCTGCCGTAATATTATCCTCGTGCTTTTGCGACTTATCCTTAAACTGTGTCATACGAGAGAGTTCGCCAAACTGCGTAAAGCACCCCAGCACCCAACCAAGTTCTGCGTGTTGTGGCACATGACTTTGCACAAAGAGGATCGACTTCTCAGGATCAAGCCCACAGGCAAGATACTGCGAGAGTTGTTCCATGGTACGACGACGTAGAGAAGCAGGGTCTTGCTTGACCGTAATGGCATGCATGTCCACAATGCAGTAAATGCAATCATACTCCTCTTGAAGGGCGATCCAGTTCTTCATCGCCCCCATATAAGAACCCAGCGTCAGATCTCCACTAGGTTGAATTCCACTAAAAATGCGTTTCTTTTCACTCATTATTATCAAGTTCCTTTCGACAGATAACCATACATCAATCCATTCTATCACAATTTTCCAAAAAGTGCAAGACTTGAAAAAGAACTCTTGCAAAAAAAGAAAAAAGCGAGTATACTATAGTCTATAGAATTATATGCTCCTTTGCGTAGCACCCATCCCCCCGATAAAAATACAAACCCACAACCAGAGAGGAAGATAAAAATGAATGATATCAATACAAAGAACACCCTAACCGACGGCAAGGTGCGCACCCGATTCGCCCCAAGCCCCACAGGATATATGCACGTCGGAAACCTCCGTACTGCACTCTATACATGGCTCATCGCCCGAAAAGGGGAGGGGGACTTCCTCCTACGGATCGAGGATACCGACCAAGGCAGACTGATCGAAGGTGCCACCGACGTCATCTATAGCACCCTCGCCGAATGTTCCCTCCTCCACGACGAAGGCCCCGACATCGGAGGAGACTACGGACCTTACACCCAGTCCGAACGTCTCGGAAGTTACAGCCAATACGCCGACATCCTCATCCAAAACGGCTCGGCTTACCGTTGTTACTGCGACAAAGAGCGCCTAGAAAAACTGCGTGAAACCGACCCCACAGCCGGCTACGACGGTCACTGCGCCCACCTCACCCCCGAAGAGCACAAGGCAAACGAGGGCAAACCCTTCGTGGTACGTCAACGGATTCCAAAAGAGGGTGTCACCACCTTCACCGATGCCATTTTCGGGGATATCACGGTGGAAAACAAAGCACTCGCCGACCAAATCCTCGTCAAAGCCGACGGAATGCCCACCTACAACTTTGCAAACGTGGTGGACGACCATCTCATGGCAATCACCCATGTCGTGCGTGGCTCGGAATATCTCTCTTCTGCTCCCAAGTATAACCTCTTATACGAGGCATTCGGATGGAACATCCCAACCTATGTCCACTGCTCTCCGGTCATGCGTGACGCTCAAAACAAAATGTCCAAACGTCATGGCGACCCCTCCTACGAGGACCTCCGTGACCAAGGTTTCCTCACAGCAGCCATTCTAAACTATGTCGCACTCCTCGGATGGTCTCCCAAGGGCGAGATCGCCGAAAAAGAGTTCTTCACCTTAGAGGAATTAGTGGAACACTTCGACCTTACAGGTCTCTCTAAATCTCCAGCCATCTTCGATATGGATAAACTCGTCCACTTCAATTCCCTCCACCTCCGTGCCATGACCCCCGAGGAATTTTGCGCCACAGCCACCCCTTATATTACCCAAACCGTGAAAAACTACCCCCCAGAGGCAATTTCCTCCCTCCTCCAAGCACGTTGCGAAAAACTCACCGATATCCCCGAAAAGGTAGACTTTTTCGATACCCTTCCCCAATACGACAAAGAGCTCTACACCCACAAAAAATCAAAAACCGATGATGTGATCTCCACCAAAATGCTCACAGCCGCCATCGAGGCACTCCAAGCCATCGAAACATGGAACGAGACCACCATCCACGAAACCCTCATCTCCCTCGCCACCACCCTCGAGGTCAAAAACGCAACCCTCATGTGGCCGGTCCGAATTGCCATCGCAGGCAAGACGGTCACGCCAGGGGGCGCCGTAGAAATTTGCCACATCCTCGGCAAAGAGGAAACCCTCTCTCGCCTCGCCTTCGGACTACAAAAATTAGAATCTTAATAAGGAGGAACCCCTTATGAAATGTCCTTTTTGCAACCACGCCGAGAGTAAAGTGGTAGACTCTCGCCCTGCCGAAGAAAACACTGCCATTCGCCGTCGCCGTGAATGCCTCTCTTGCAGCAAGCGCTTCACCACCCGTGAACTCCTCGAAGCCACCCCCATTTTAGTGGTCAAAAAGTGTGGCACACGCCAAAGTTTCGACCGATCTAAAGTACTCCAAGGACTGCTCCGAGCCTGCGAAAAGCGTAACGTCCCCCTCGAAACCCTCGACCAAATCACCAAAGAAATCGAAACAGAACTCCAAAATAAAATGGAGCGTGAAATCCTCTCCACTCAAATCGGAGAACTCACTTTAGAAAAACTCAAAAAAATCGACGAAGTCGCCTACGTTCGCTTCGCCTCGGTCTACCGTGATTTCCAAGATATCAACTCCTTCCGTGAGGAACTCAACAACCTCTCCGAGGAATAGCCATGCACTTATACGACACAGATCCCTATTGCACCACCCACCCCGCCAAGGTGACAACTTGCACCCCTCTCCCCGCTAACC
>JAWXUK010000133.1:0-5668 GCA_044432785.1 Eubacteriales bacterium
CATTGATGAGCGAGAAAAATATTCTGCCACCGTCGAGGGCTGGGAAGGGCAATAAATTCATTACGCCGAGGTTTATGCTAATGAGCGCTGCGAAGTATCCGAGGTTGAAGACGGCATCGGCGCTTGTTTCGGATTGTTGACCTACTTGGGTCACGCTGTCTACAATGCCGATGGGGCCTGATAGATCATCTTTCGAGAGTGCCCCTGTCACCAAATCACCAAGGTTCATCCAGATCATTCGGACGAAATCCAGTGTGTTATACCAGCTAAATGCCACTTTATTTGCTAAAGTCGGAGGGAAAATCTCGTATCCAATCGTGATTCCACGCAAATTACTGTGGATTCCATCCTCATCGGTGCGTTGTTGACGTGGAAGTTGAACGTCGTTTAGCGTGAGCTTTTCGCCATTACGCTCCACCTTAAAGTCTACGATATCCCCTGCTTTTCCAAGTAGGATGGAGAGGTTATTGTAGTTATAAATGGGTGTGCCGTCCACTTCGAGGACGATATCCCCTGCTTGTAGTCCACTGGTTTCTGTGCCATAACCGTCGATAAATCCTCCGATAGTTGGCATGATGAAGCCTGATTCCCCCATAAAAAGGGCTAAAATAATCAAAAATCCAAGAATGAAGTTGCAAATGGAACCTGCCGATAAGATGACAAGTTTCCTCCACAAACTCACCCCGAAGAGGGAGCGAGGGTTATCGGTGTCGTGTTCCTCCCCTTCAAGAGCGCAAAATCCACCGAGTGGGAGGGCACGAAGACTGTACATGGTCTCCCCTTTTTTGCGCTGAATGATGAGGGGTCCCATACCCACCGAGAATTCGTTTACCTGTACTCCGAGGGTTTTTGAGGCGAAAAAGTGTCCTGCTTCGTGTACCGTGATGAGGACTCCGAAGATGACCAATGAAATGAGAATATAAAGCAATTGTCTACCTCCAAAAATGATAGAAAGTGTATTTTGGCGAAGATTTTAACTCTGATAGAGGAAAAATTCGCATATCTCTCGTAATATTAGTTATGATATGCCATTTTGTACCATTTCATGCACGGCGTTGCGTGCCATTTGGTCGGCCATCAAAATGTCGTCTAAGGTGGGATGGTCGGTGATGGTTTGGGTGGATAGTGCGTGGGAAACCAAACGTGGAATCTCTAAAAAGGTGATTTTTTCTGCTAAAAAGAGTGCAACTGCCTCTTCATTTGCAGCATTTAGGATGGCTCCTGCACTGCCTCCTCGCTTGGCTGTTTGGATGGCGAGGTCGAGGCATGGGAAACTTTGTAGATCGGGGGTTGCGAAGGTGAGGGAGGGATGATCGAGTAGGTTTAGCGCACTGCCACTCCCCTCTCGTCGCTCGGGATAGGTGAGTGCGTACTGGATGGGGAGCTTCATATCGGGGGTTCCCATCTGTCCTAACATGCTGTGATCTTGAAATTCCACCATGGAATGGAGGATGGATTCCCTGTGAATGATGACCGAAATTTGCTCGGGTGGAAGGGCGAAGAGGTGCATTGCCTCGATGAATTCCAGTCCCTTATTCATCAAAGTGGCAGAGTCGATGGTGATTTTTGCACCCATTTCCCAGTTTGGATGACGGAGGGCATCGGCTTTGGTGACGACTTCGAGCTCTTTGGTGGTTTTTCCGAAAAAAGGTCCTCCGGAACAGGTCAGGATGATTTTTTTGATTGCCGAGTGGTTGTGATTGCCTGCGAGACATTGGAAAATCGCCGAGTGCTCGGAATCCACTGGGATAATTTCGGCGCCGTGACGGGCTGCCGATTCCATCACCAAAGTTCCTGCGCAGACCAAGGTCTCTTTATTGGCGAGGGCGATTCGCTTTTTCGCCTCGATGGCAGCGAGGGTGGGGCGCAATCCCACCATGCCCATCAGTGCCGTGACAACGGTATCCACTTCGGGGAGGGTTGCCACCTCGATGAGCCCGTTTAGCCCGAAAAGTATGGTGATTTTTAGATCTTTGAGTCTGGTTTTGAGAAGATCTGCGTCACTTTCCTCTGTGAGAACGGCAAATTTCGGTTGGATGGCACGACATTGCTCTTCGAGTAGGTTGATATTTTTATGTGCCGTGAGTGCAACAATTTCCATTCCGTGCTTGTGACAAACCTCGATGGTTTGGGTGCCGATGGAACCTGTTGACCCTAAAATAGCTATTTTTTTCATGATTTCCCCTTCTTTGGGTTAGATGGCTGGAATGGTTTCGAGGAGGAACAGAATGACCGGTGCGCAAAATCCTAGACTATCGAATCGGTCGAGCATTCCTCCATGACCGGGGATGGAGTTGCCGAAATCTTTGATCTCTTTTTCCCGTTTGATGAGGGAGAAACTCAAATCTCCGAGTGAAGTAGCGATGGCACCGACAAAGCCATAAAGCGCCATAATTTCGAGTTTTACATCGAAATTCCAACTATTTTGAAGATAAATTCCGTAAGCTAGCATGGTAAGCATGCCAAATACAATGCCACCGATGTACCCCTCTAGGGATTTATTTGGGCTCACTTTTGTGATTCCTCGATGTTTGCCCATGCTCATCCCGACAAAATAGGCGCCTGTGTCCCCTCCGAAGGAGAGGAGGACAGGAAAGAGGATCATCAGTCCTCCGTGATCCATTTGACGCAGGATGATGAGGGATGTGATTAAGGTGGGATAGATAATTCCACCGAAATAGCAGATGAGAATGGTCTCGAATGTGGGGGCTTTTGGCTTGCCGTACTGGATGACACCTACGAGAAAGAGGGAAATGATCAGGGCTATGCTCACCCATCGAGAGGTGTCTTCCCCAGAGAAATAAGCTGTTCCTAAGGGAATGGCGCCGGCTGCGAACATGGTGAGGGCGAGGAGATCTGTGGGAGGTTTTTTCAGGGTTGCGACCAGCAGTTCCACCGAAGCAATGACGGCGATTCCACCAATCATGAAGACCAGATATGGTAGGTCGAAAACTGTGAGAACGAGGAAAAAGAGTGGCCCTAGCAGTAGGGCGGCTGCGATACGGGTGATCATCTAAACACCTCCGAAGCGACGAGATCTTTTTTGAAATTCTGAGATTGCGTTATCCAATTCGTCCCTTGAAAAATCAGGCCATAGGACGTCGGTGAAATAAAATTCAGCATAGGCAGACTGCCACAGCAGAAAATTTGAGAGCCGGATCTCTCCACTGGGACGGATGACCAAATCGGGATCTGGAATATTTTTCGAGAAGAGATAGCTGCCAAACCCTTCTTCGGTGAGGTCGGAAACCTGCTTGGTACCGTCCACACATTCTTGGGCGAAATTTTGGATGCCACGGAGAATTTCGTCCCGTCCACCATAGTTGACGCAGATATTGACCTGACAGCCCGAGTAATTTCGAGAAATGTGACGTGCCCTCTCGCAAAGGTCCTGTAATTCAGGGGAAAGGGCTGTAAGATCGCCAAAAAACTCCATTTTCACCTTGTCGGCTTCCATTTTCTCCAATGCTTCGAGCAAATAGCGCTTGAGCAGTCCCATAATGGCTTCCACTTCGTCGGAAGAACGTTTCCAGTTTTCGGTGGAGAAGGCGTAGACCGTCAAATAGTCCACACCGAGCTCCTTGCAATAGGTGGCGATGTTGCGAAAAGTTTCGGCGCCAGCGCTGTGGCCAACCGTGCGAGGGCGCATACGTGCCTTAGCCCAACGCCCGTTGCCGTCCATGACGATGGCAATGTGCGTTGGGAGGTTTGATTTATCTTGTTTGAACATAGGACTCCTTATGAAGAGTGAACTGCTTACACTGCGAGCAGTTCTTGCTCTTTTTTCGCTGTGAGGTCATCTGCCTCTTTGCAACGTTTGTCGGTCAAATCTTGGAGCTCTTTTTCCATTTGCTTTTGGTCATCTTCGGTGAGATCGCCTTTTTTCTTTAAGGACTTGATCTCGTCCATGGCATCACGGCGAACGTTGCGCAGGGCAACTTTGCTATCCTCACCATATTTTTTCACCTGTTTTGTAAGGTCTTTGCGTCGTTCTTCGGTGAGTTGTGGGAAGGCGAGACGGATGATTTTGCCGTCATTTTGTGGGTTGATGCCGAGGTCGGAGGAGAGGATGGCACGTTCCACTTCTTTGAGCAGAGAGATGTCCCATGGTTGGATCACCAAGGTACGTGGGTCGGGGGAAGAGACTGCAGCCACTTGGCTAAGGGGTGTGGGGGCGCCGTAATACTCCACCGAAATACGGTCGAGGACACTTGCGTTGGCTCTGCCGGCACGCACCGAATTGAAGTTTGATTTGAGCACCTCGAGGGTTTTTAGCATTTTTTCGTCATATACTTTGATTTCTTCTGTCATAATGATCACCTTTCTTTCAAGAAACTGTTATTCTTCGCAATAGACCGATGTGCCGATTTTGTCCCCTTGGATGGCGTGGACGATGTTCTCGGGCTCTTTTAGGGCGAAGAGAAGGGATGGAATTTTATTTTCGATTGCCATAGCTGTTGCTGTGGAGTCCATAACCTTAAGGTTTTGTGCGAGGACCTCTTGGTAGGTGATGGAGGAATATTTGGTAGCTGTCTCGTCGAGTTTTGGGTCGGCAGAATAGATGGCATCGACGTTTTTGGCAAGGAGAATGACGTCGGCTTCGATTTCAGCAGCACGGAGAACCGAGGCTGTATCGGTGGAGAAATAGGGGCAACCTGTGCCACAACCAAAGATAACCACTCTCCCCTTTTCGAGGTGACGGACTGCCTTGGTACGGATATAAGGCTCGGCGATGGCACGCATTTCGATGGCAGTTTGGACACGAACATTGACCCCTTTTTGCTCGAGGGTGTCGGCGACGGCGAGTGCGTTGATGGTGGTTGCGAGCATCCCCATTTGGTCGGCACGCACACGTTCCATCTTGTCTCCCCCATCGTGGATACCACGCCAGAAGTTTCCACCTCCGACAACGATAGCCATTTCGATTCCCATTTGGTTGCAACGTTGGATGGTATCGCAAACATTGCTGATCACATCGAAGTCAAGGCCACGGGTCTGCTCCCCTGCGAGTGCCTCGCCACTTAGTTTTAATAGTACACGTCTGTATTTGATGGTCATATTTAGGTTCCTTTCCATGGTAAGAAGGGAGGTTTTCGCTCCCACTATTCGTAAAGATATGCCCTATTATTGTATACTATTTTTGTCCTTTTGCATAGTCTTTTTTGGAAAATTTATTTTATTTTTCGTCCGTGTTAGAGGGGTTCACGATCTTGCACTGTTTGACATAGTATGGTGCATTGCGAAGAGATCGCAATCTTGGAACAATTTCACTGAAGGATGGTGTATTTCTATGAATGCTACATTATTTTATGCGTTAGCAGGGACTGGCTTCACTGCTTTGATGACGGCGCTTGGATCGTCGATGGTTTTTTTGCTTGGTCGGGGTTGCTCGCCATTTTTTCACCGACTTTTGTTGGGATTTGCTGCTGGTGTGATGATTTCGGCGAGTATGTTCTCCCTTTTGGTCCCTGCGATGAGTCTGGCAGAGGAGATGGGCTTGGTTTCGTGGATTCCGGCGGCTGGTGGTTCGGCGCTAGGGATCTTATTTTTGTTATTACTCGATAATTTGTTGCCTTTGATGACGAAAAATACCACAAAAGATCAAAATATCCTCCTCGTTGTGGCAGTGGTGCTCCACAATATTCCCGAGGGAATGGCTGTTGCGATG
>JAWXUK010000134.1:0-5657 GCA_044432785.1 Eubacteriales bacterium
CCACCTCCTTGACCATGGACACGAGGAGATGATGGAGAGTTTGTGGGGGGAAGATAATTAGAAAATCATAACTCTCCTTACCTGAACCCACGGAAGAAATTCTGTGGGTTTCTTTTTCGTTCTTTCTTTTTGTTCGCTTTAACAGTGAGTTTATCAAAAATATCTTCTAATTCTTTTGTATTTTCTACCCACTTAGGTAATTCCTTAATATTTCCAGAATTAAATTCATATTCGACTCTTAAACGTAAACTTTGTATAAAAGATTTATCATAATTGTAGCTCTCTTCAAAAATTTTAAGTAGCTGGATGTCAACACATTTTTCAACACTTAATATATTGAGTGTCGACCAAAATCCCAGACCTACAGTGAGTATTTGATGTTCAGTTAAGCCGACAAATGTAATCGGTTCTAAGACGTGCTCCTGTTCTTTATCAATACAAAATGGCATTTCTGGAAGTGGACGAAATTCTTTATTTAGGTTATCAGCACCAATAACTGCCTTGGCATACACCTCGTCGCCTTCGATAGATTCTTTCCATTTTTCTCCAATCTCGTAAAAAGGTGCTCTTATTTTTCCATAAAATTCTGGACTATGATATTTTTCGTAAAGGTTCAGAATGCGTTCTTTCTTCATATTTTTTTGATTAGAGATTGTCAAAACTACAATCATAATCGCTGAAAGAGCTGAAAAAATTGTAGCTAATACTTCCCAGTTTACTTTTTCCATAAGTTGTCCCCTCTCTATTTATCTGTCCTAACTTTTCTCTCTTAATTCATTATACCACCCATCACCCAAAAACACAACCCAACCCCAAAAAGCCAAAATCCCCAACCTCGTTCTACCAAAGTTCTACCAAATCCACAAACCTCCCCAAAAAGTCCCCTAAACCAAAATAAAACCACCCAAAACAAGGTGTTTTAGGTGGTTAATGGTGGAAGCGAGGGGAGTCGAACCCCTGTCCGAAAATCCTTTCACAAGAACCTCTCCGAGCGCAGACAATTATTTACATTCCCTTCCCTCAGTGTGAATTGTCACACATCCAAGGGTTAGTAGCTTCATGATTCATGGGCGATTCAAAGCTTTATCGCCTCACGTTCATCACTAAACGACGCCTAGCCCTAAGCCGTGATACTCAAAGGGGAGACGACTGCCTTAAGCGGCAGCGAGAACTACGTTATCGTTGTTCTTTAATTTATAAAGTTGGCAATTTTATCGTGGTTCACCACCACGGCTCGCTATCCTTGCTTCCAAATCCCCGTCGAAACCAGTGCGCCCCCATATAAATAGGGAAAACTGGTATTCTCTTAGAGAAGAGAAAAAGTTGTTGCCGAAACCAGCCCCCAATCAAGGGAAACCGTTATTCACTTAGAGAAGAGAATGGTTTCGCTACGCCCCAATCGGGGAGTGTATATTTCCAAAACCAGTACCCCACATGGGGTACTAGGGGTACTGATTTCGTAACATCGAAAAAGACCTTACATGGTCTCGGGTTCGGGATAATCCACCCCTTGGGTATCAACGGTTACGGTCTTCATCTTTTGCTCTTCCACAGGACGATCACCAAAACTTGTTTTGGTGGTTGCAATGGCATCCACAACATCAAGACCTTCGGTCACCTTGCCAAAACCGGCATAGGAACCATCCAAATGAGGAGCCTTGTCGTGCATGATGAAGAACTGACTGCCAGCCGAGTTAGGGGAGGAGGAACGTGCCATCGAGAGGACGCCACGATCGTGCACCAATTCGTTAGGGAACTTTTTATTTTGCTTAAACTCGCCCTTAATGCTATAGCCGGGATTTCCGGTGCCAGCACCTTCAGGACATCCCCCTTGAATCATAAATTCAGGGATGACACGGTGGAAGATCAAGCCGTCGTAAAAGTTCTTGTTGATTAAGCTAATGAAGTTATTAACGGTGTTAGGTGCCACTTCGGGGTAGAGCTCTGCTTTGATGATTGCGCCATTTTCCATTTCGATGGTAACAATAGGGTTAGACATGATTGTAATCCTCTTTCTTTAATATCTTTGATTGCGACTTTTCATGGCACGATCCATTTCACGTTTTGCATCTTTCGAAGCAGAAACAGACCGTTTATCATGGAGTTTTTTGCCCTTTGCAAGTCCGATTTCAAGCTTTGCTTTGGAGTCCTTAAAGTGAATTTTCAAGGGAACCACAGCGTAGCCATCTTGCTTGATAGCGGAAAAAAGTTTCATAATTTCACGCTTGTGCATGAGTAGTTTGCGAGGTCGAATGGGATCTTTGTTGAAGATGTTTCCTTGCTCATAAGGGCTGATATGCATGCCATGCACCCAGATTTCGCCATCTTTGACAAGACAATAGCTATCCTTTAGATTCACTTTGCCCAAACGAAGAGATTTTACCTCGGTTCCAGCTAAAACCATCCCAGCTTCGAAGCGATCTTCAATGTAATATTCATGAAAGGCTTTGCTGTTTTTTGCAATTATTTTGATATTTCCAGACATAATAAGCCCTCCAAAACACTGATTTAGTATACCATACAACAGGGGGTTCGTCAAGGGGAGATTTTGTCGAATGGTAAAAACTTTTGCATCGCCAATCCCTACAGCCCAAATTGATAGAGTAGGTTGGCATTTTCGAAAAACACCTTATCGTGATACTGCTCAGGCACCAATCGAGAAATATAGGTGATATATTCCTCTAAATTCACGATAGGGAAGTCGGTGCCAAAGAGCACACGGTCCCAAGCGCTCAAATAGGTCAGCCACCCTGAAAGTAGGTTGGTATACATGGATTTCTCTTCGAAATAGGCATTTACATCAAATCTACCCTCGATTAGTCCGGATAAATCGGTGTAAACATTGCGATTTTTCTCGATCACAGCCACGGTGGACTCTAAAAATGGATTTCCAAAGTGGCACAGCACAAACTTTACCTTGGGATAATCGGCTGCCACCTCGTCGAGCACCATGGGATGACTATACTTTAAATGTGCCTTGGCATAGGCGGTCAGCCCCATGTGAACCGCCACGGGTTTTTGATATTGCTCGGCTAGGTGGTAGAGAGGTTTGTATTTCTCCTCGGTGATATAGCTCTTCTCATACCCAGGATATAGCTTGATGCCACAGCACTCAGGACGTGCCAGATTCTCCTCCACTAATTCGTAGGTATTCTTTGGGAAATCATTGCGAGTGACCCAACTATCCAGCCCGATACAATAGCGAAAAGGGGAGGGATAGTCGTGTCTTGCAGGGTCGAGGGATCGATTAGACATCACCACAGCACCCACAATCCCAAGCTCTTCGTAGACCTTGTGTAAATGCTCGATAGAGTTCTCGTGTCCCACCCGTTTTGCAGACTCTTGTGCGTGTGCCTCTTTCGGGGCGAAAAGGTGCATATGAGCGTCAATAATTTTCAAAAAAACCCTCCTAAAAGTGAAATAGGTAATATTATAGAGCAAAATGGCTGTGACACACATGAAGTAAGTCACAGCCATTTGAGAAGATCCCTATTGTACCTCGGTCTTTGCGAAGGAATGATCGTTGTAAGTCAAACAAGACTTACACATTCTGTGGGGTAGACGATGGGCACCGCACTTGGGACAAGTGACGATATTGGGGGTTTCCAATTTCCAGTGGGAGCTACGACGTTTATCACGACGGGCCTTGGACGTTTTTCTCTTTGGCACAGCCATAAGTGACACCTCCTTTTAATGTGTGAATACTACTATATAGAAATAGAGTGCGTGGGGAGCTAGGGAATTGCACCCTAATCTAGTCGCAAGTGAGCCAGTGCCGCAAAGGGGGAATCCCCAATATCGGAACAGCTACAGGCAGACCGGTTCAAATCCGTACCACAGATCGGGCATAACCCCTTACAATCTTCGGTACAAAGATTCTTGGTATCGAGAGCAAGTACAAACGCAGAGGTGGCAAGCTCTTCAATATCCAGTGTTGTGCCATCGAGTAGAATAATCTCATCATGCTCTTCATCCTCGAGCTCGGTTGCAAGGAGCGAGTGAAGCTCTACCGTTTTTTCTGCCTGATAGGCACAAATACAACGGTGACACTGCAAATCGAGTTTAGAGGAAATCTGCCCCTCTAAGACAAGGGCGCCAGCATGATTGGTGACACATCCCTCCACAAGAACAGGTCCTGTAATGGGTTGTTCGCCATAAAATGATAGATCGGATAAATCCAAGGTGGTAGAGAACTCCAACACACCATCGGGTTTGTGGAGAATATCTTGTAACTCGAGTTTCATGAAATTCTCCTCCCTTTCTTCATGCTATCAACTTCCTACAAAATGGTACAGATAACATTATAAACAATAATTTCCCACTTGTCAATCCTTTTTTATACTTGACAAAATCTTTTTTTTATGGTGCAATGGTAGAAACCAAGTTCAGACCCCACCAGACACCACAAAGCCAGAGAGGAATCCACCTTTGAAAGAATTTATCATCACCCCAAACGACGCAGGTCAGCGCCTCGACCGATGGCTTGCCAAGGCAATCCCCACACTCACCACAGGCACCCTGCAAAAGAGTCTTCGTCGCAAGCGCATCCGTTGCAACGGCAAGGTCGCAAAGGGAGAGCTTCGCCTCACCACAGGGGATATCCTCCACCTTTATATCAACGACGAGTTTTTCGAAACACCCACTCGAGAGGAAGGATATCTCACTATCACCACTCCAAAGCTTACGATATTATATGAAGATGACCACATTATATTGGTAGATAAGCCGGCAGGACAGCTCGTCCACGCAGACGAAGAAGGGGAGTCTAACACCACCATCTCGCACATCCAAGCCTACCTCTATCAAAAAGGGGAGTGGAAACCAGAGGAGGAGCACAGCTTCTCCCCAAGCCTATGCAATCGGATCGATCGTAACACGGGTGGGATCGTCATTTCGGCAAAGAGCGCAGAGGGACTGCGCATCATGAACGAAAAAATCCGAGATCGTCAGATGAAAAAGGAATATTTGTGCATTGTCCACGGCACACTAAAGCAAAAGAGGGGAGAGCTCACCCACTTTCTCGTCCGTGACCTCGAGAGAAAGCAGGTTTCTGTCTTCGACCGACCCTGCCCCAACGGCAAAACAGCCACCACCCTCTACACCGTCTTAGCCGAGAGCGAAGAGCTCTCTCTCCTCTCGTGTACCTTAATCACAGGGCGCACCCACCAAATCCGTGCGCAATTTGCCCACATCGGGCACCCTCTCCTCGGAGATGGAAAATATGGAAGTCTCAAACAAAATAAAAAATTTGGCAGAACCATTCAGGCACTCTATTCCTATCGACTCACCTTTGAATTTACGGGGGAATCCGGCTGTTTGCAAGGGTTAAACGGCAAAGTGGTCACGGCAGAGAAGGTGGATTTCGTCTCGGAATTTTTTCCCGATTATCCCAAAAAGAAAAAAATTTAAAAAATATGGGAACTTTTTTCGTTCCACTCCGTCAAAGGTATGGCGACCTGAAGGAAGCCAAAGAAACATTGAAGGAGAAACCCAATGAAATTCAAATTACTTACCCTAGCACTTTCCATGGCACTGCTCGCATCCTGCTCGAGCACAGCAGACGAAACCCCAGATACCACCACCCCCGACACCACAACCCCAGATACCACAACAACAGCTCCAACCCCTGGCGTCACAGTACCAGACGCAGAGGATGA
>JAWXUK010000135.1:0-5574 GCA_044432785.1 Eubacteriales bacterium
CACCCTAGTCTATGCAGAGTGGGACAACATTAGAAGAACAATTATCGGGTGGCTTGGACTGCCTTCATGGCGATGGCGCATTCTAGACGTTTGCGCTCCATTTCACAGGCCACAAAGTTTGATTTTTGCAGATTTCCGTTGACAATGAGGTTGGATGCCGAGCACCCCCCACTGCAATAGAATTTTGCCCAACACTGAGCACAATCTTCCCGTGAGAAGATATTTAGAGCAGAAAATTTGCGAGATTTATCCATATCAAAGGTGTTATCCTCTAAATTTCCCATCAAATAATCCTCTTTGCCTACGAATTGGTGGCAAGGGAAGATTTCGCCGTCCGGTGTGATTGCCACATATTCGCACCCTGCCCCACAGCCTCGTACCCTTTTGATCACGCAGGGTCCCTGCTCTAAATCAACGTTGAAGTGGAAGAAGTTAAGATCCTCTTTTTCGAGGAGTTGGTGCGCCAATCTTTCGTATTCGGCGAAAACGGCTGGTAAATCCTCCTCTTTGATAGCGAAGGGATCGGCAGCATCGCCACTTGCCGGCTCTACCGATACTTGGGTGAACCCGACCTCTGCAAGGTGGATGACATCTTCGGCGAAATCGAGGTTTTGACGTGTGAAGGTCCCTCTGACGTAGTAGTCGAGAGAGTTGTCCCTTGATTTGGTGAGTTTTTGAAATTTCGGAAGGATGGTTTGGTAGCTCCCTTTGCCGTTGACCGTCTTGCGCATGGCATCGTTTACCTCTTCCCTACCGTCGAGGGAGAGCACCACGTTGGACATTTCACGGTTGATATATTCGATGGTATCATCATCGAGCAGTACCCCGTTTGTCGTGATAGTAAAGCGAAAGCACTTGTCATGTTTTTTCTCGAGGGAGCGAGCATAATCTACAGCCTCCCGTACCACGTCCATCGCCATGAGGGGTTCTCCACCGAAGAAGTCGATTTCGATGTTGTGGCGGTTGACCGAGCGTTCCACCACGAAGTCGATGGCTTTTTTTGCGGTTTCTGTAGTCATGACTTTGCGTCCTGTGCCGAAGTCCCCTGTGGCTGCAAAACAGTAGCTACAACGCAGATTGCAGTCGTGGGCGATGTGAAGGCATAACGCTTTAATGGGTGCAGAAGCAGGGAGCTCCATCGCCTTTTCGGTATCTAGATATTGATCGCTTGAGTAGAGCAATCCCTGTGCTTGGAGTTCCTTTAATTCCTCCCATGCCTCTTCTAATTCTGCGCTGTGATAAGGGAGATCGGTGAAGGGTAGATCCCCTTCGAGTGGGCCTGTGGTGCGTGAGAGGATATCAAAACTGATGGGATCTAGGATATGGACGGCACCACTATTGGTATCAGTGGCGATTTGCTGTCCGAGGAGGGAGAAGGTATGTACCATGGGGGCTCCTTTCGTTGATGGAAAAAGGCTTTGCAGCCTATTGTTGACGTGTTTATATGTTCTATCTCACACCGAAGAGGAAATAGAACATATTTCGCTTAAAATGAAAACTTCAGCCTATAAATGAGGCTAATATCGTAACACAGCATAAAAAAACGGGTGATCCACCCGTTTAGATGCTTATTTTTTTTTCTCACAAGTTTGGTTTGCCACGGTGCAAGAGGTTTTACAAGCAGATTGGCAAGAGGTTTGGCATTCGCCACAGCCACCTTTAGCAGCGCTCTCTTTAAGGGTTGCCCCTGTTAGGGTTTTGATGTGTTTCATTCGTGATTCCTCCTATTTGATTTACCTATTCATTATATCATAGGTTTCAGAAAATTTCAACGTCTTTTTTTAATTTTTAGTAAACCGACAAAAGCCCCACCTACAAGGCAAGCAAGCCCCAGTTCTAGTCCACCATTTGCCAAAGAAAAGCTTGGGAAACCGAGTGTTCCCACCACTACGAAGAGAAGATAGAGGGAGATCCCTACCCCGAGTCCCATGGGGAGCGCCCTCCCCTTTTCTTTGGTGATGGCAAGCCAGCCTCCTGCCATTGTGGCGATGAGGCAACTGGTGTAGACGATGTGAGGGGTATTCATCACCCATCCTTTGGAAATCGCCACAGCACCAAGCAATAGCAATCCCAGCAAGACCAGAATGGCGAGTCCCACCCCCCATAGAATGTGGGTTGTGGTATCCTTCCAAGGGTCGGCTTCTTTGGTTTTTTTCATGATAACACCCTTTCCTTTTTGGTTCCACCTGAAAAATGAGGTGGTACTCATTCTATGCGAGGAAAGGGGGTGTTATGTTTGTTATCGTATCACTTCTTTGGTTTGGATACCGACGGTTGCCACTGCCCATTTAGTGGTTTCGAGGCGAACACGGTCTGCTCCTGTTTCAAAGACTAGGGTATTTTCTTTCACAGCACAAATGACACCTGTGATTCCACCGATTGTTGTGATCTCGTCCCCTACCTTTAGGGCATCACGCATGGCTTGGGCTTCTTTTTTGCGTTTGTTTTCTGGGCGAATCGCCATGAAATACATCATGCCGACCATCATTACGGTTAAGAGTACTACGTCCAAAGTTTGATCCTCCAATGTTGTTGTTATCCCTGAGAGAAATTTTTGCCAGAGATTTGAGTGACTTATCTATTATAACTTGTTTTATTCTTTTTTTCAAGGGGTTATGCTAAATTATTTATTTGAAGTTCGAGTTTTCCGGAGTAGGTCTCACGGAACTCTGCGAAAGTGTTGGTTTCGATGGCAGTGCGAATCCGTTCCATCAGTTGGTTGTAGAAATAGAGGTTGTGCATGACTGCAAGGCGCTGAGCGAGCATCTCCCCTGAGGCGAAGAGGTGGCGCAGATAACTTCTGGAATGGGAGCGACATACTGGGCAGCCACATGTGGGGGAAATGGGGCGATCATCGGTCTTGAAGCGAAGGTTTTTGATGTGAACCGTCCCCTCCCATGTGTAGAGTTTACCGTGGCGTGCGTTGCGTGAAGGCATCACGCAGTCGAAGAAGTCTACCCCACGGGATACTGCTTCGATGATATTAGATGGGGTGCCCACGCCCATGAGGTAACGGGGCTTATCCTGAGGCATATAGGGTGCCACAGCATCGATGATTTTGTACATGACTTCGGCAGGCTCCCCTACGGCAAGTCCTCCGATGGCAAAGCCGTCACACTGGAGTTTTGCAATCTCCTTCATGTGCCAAATACGTAGATCTGGGTAGGTTCCCCCTTGGTTGATGCCGAAAAGTTGTTGCTCGGGGTTTGGGCAATCGGGTGCCTTCGTGTAGGATTGGTGCGCTGTGATACAACGTTCTAACCAGCGATAGGTGCGCTCGCAAGATTGTTTGACATAGTTGTAGGTAGCTGGGTTTTCGACGCATTCGTCGAACGCCATTGCCACATCTCCCCCTAAATTGCACTGGATTTGCATGGATTCTTCCGGTCCCATGAAGATCTTGCGACCGTCGAGGTAGGAGGAGAAGGTTACCCCTTCTTCCTTGATTTTGCGCATTCCTGAGAGGGAGAATACCTGAAATCCACCTGAATCGGTGAGCACGGGTGCCTCCCAGTTCATGAATTTGTGGAGTCCTCCCATGGTTTTGATGGTGTCGTCCCCTGGACGAAGGTGGAGGTGGTAGGTATTGGAGAGCTCAATTTGGCAACCGAGTTCCTTGAGGTCGACCGCAGAGACCCCCCCTTTGATAGCAGCTTGGGTGCCTACGTTCATGAAAACAGGGGTTTGGGCTGTGCCGTGAGGGCAAGAGAATGTGCCACGTCGTGCCTCCCCGTCTTGGGTGATCAGTTCAAACAATATACTGTGCCTCCTAGGTTTTTCGTGCCCAATCGGGGATGAGTTTGGCTTGTTCATAGAGTCGGATATAGCTCTCGTGTCGGGTGGGTTCAATCTTCCCCTCTGCCATTGCTTCTAAGATGGCGCACCCCTTTTCCTTGATATGGGCGCAGTCTTGGAATTGGCATTGCTCGACATACGGGATAAATTCTTGGAAGGTCTGGGCGAGCTCTTCCTTGCGCAGTGGGGTTGTTTTTTCCTCTTCAAAGGCAGAGAAGCCCGGGGTGTCGGCGATGAGTACATCATTCGGGAGACGAAAAAATTCAATGTGACGGGTGGTGTGACGACCTCTGCCTAGTTTTTGGCTGATCTCCCCTGTGGCGATCTCGAAACGAGGGTCGAGCCAGTTGAGTAGACTGGACTTCCCTACTCCCGAGTTGCCTGTAAAGGCAGATACCTTGCCAGTTAACTCCTTGGAGAGCTCCTCCATCCCCTGTCCTGTGATGGCACTGACACGGAGGGTTCTAAATCCTGCATTGGTGTAGATGGTGTTAAGGGTGTCCCCTGTGGCGAGGTCGCATTTGTTGATGACGATAAGGGAGTCGCACCCCTTAGAGGCTGCGATTGAGGTGATACGATCGATCAAAAATGGGTCGGTGGTGGGGATTGCTTGGGAGACCACCAAGACAAGTTGGTCGATATTTGCCACGGCAGGGCGATGGAAAAAGTTTTTGCGTGGGAGGATTTCTTCCAAAGCACCCTCTGTCCCCTCCTCTGGGAGGGTGAAACCAACCCTGTCCCCCACCAAGGGAGGGGTTTTGGCATGACGGAGCTTACCACGTCCACGGCAAGTGATCATTTCTCCATCGCAATCCACGTAATAGAATCCACTGAGCGCCTTTAAGATGATTCCTTGTTGCATAATGCTCCTCTTTGCTATTGTTCTAATCGAATTCGACCACTTGTGAGCCCTCGGGGACGCCATTGAAGTAGATGAAGAGTTCTTTGCGACCATTCCCCTCGACATCGAAGGAGACCGCTGTGGTGAAGACCGGATCGACATCGGCGACATAGACAATCTTATCATCCATGGTCACTCGGATTTGAATGGAATCCCCACTCATTTGGAAACTATCTGGGATGGGAACCGTGACCAACTTTGTGACAAGTTCTGGGATGGTATCGGGGTCCACTCCGAGGCTGACCTGAAGGTTTATCTCGGTTCCTTCGGCGATTTCGGTCCCTGCAGTTGGATGTTGGTCCATGACCTGTCCGGCTGGGATGGTATTGCTATATTCCTCTTTGATGACCGGAACGAGATTTAATAGATCGAGTTTGTTTTCGGCTTGGGTACGGTTCTCGCCGATTAAATTGGGTAAGGTGACCTTGCGTGTTTCGGGGCCGAGACTGAGTACCATATCCACCATATCCCCTGGTTTGAGCTCGGTGCGCTCGCTAGGACTATAGGATATGACATGGTTTGCTGCGATTTCGTCGTGGTGCTCGTAGGTGGGGGTTGCCACGTCGAGACCCATATTTTGAAGTTCTACCTTAGCTTTGAAATACTCTTGGTTCATGATGTTAATCATCAAAATAACCTCGGGTCCTCCACTGACCACCACACGAATAATCTCGGAGGGGTTGGAGGTGAGGGAGTTTGCTGGTGGGGATTGACTTAGGATGATCCCTTCCTCGGCGTCGTCGGTGATGGTATCCCCTAAGATATAGACAAACTGGGTGCTTTTGTCGTTTTGAATGTCGGCATAGAGCGAGCCCACCACATTGGGAATGGCATGTTGAAAGGGGTCTTCGGTTTCGGTGGTGGGGAAAAAGGTTTGG
>JAWXUK010000136.1:0-5571 GCA_044432785.1 Eubacteriales bacterium
ACAGGGGAATCCCTCGATAAAAAGACCCCTCTCCTTCGCTCGATGGAGGCACTCAATACCCAAGCACTCCGTATCTTGCGTGTTTTTGGCAACACCTCGGCAAAACGTGTCAACGTCACTGTCGGTGCCGAGCAAGAATACTTCTTAGTTGATAAATCGGTCTTCCTTCGCCGTGCCGACCTCCTCAACTGTGGTCGCACCCTCTTCGGTGCCCCCCCACCAAAGGGACAAGAGATGGACGATCACTACTTCGGCAGACTCAAACCTCGTGTCTCCGACTTTATGAAAGAACTAGATGAAGAGCTCTGGAAACTTGGTATCCTCTGCAAAACCAAGCATAACGAGGTGGCACCAGCTCAGCACGAACTGGCACCCATCTTCACCACAACAAACCTCGCTACCGACCAAAACCAGGTCACTATGGAGCTCCTCAAAACGGTGGCAGATCGCCATGGCATGTCCTGCCTTCTCCACGAAAAACCCTTCGCAGGTATCAATGGTAGTGGTAAACATAATAACTGGTCTATGTCCACCGATACAGGACTAAATCTGCTAGAACCAGGTGAAACCCCTTACGATAATGCCCAGTTCCTCCTCTTCCTCTGCGCCGTGATTAAGGCTGTTGATCTCTATCAAGATATGCTTCGCATTTCTGTGGCAAGTGCCGGAAACGACCATCGCCTCGGTGGAAACGAAGCCCCTCCAGCCATTGTCTCCATGTTCATCGGGGACGAGCTTGTGGAAGTGCTCAAAGCACTGGAACAAGATACCACATATAAAGAGGCAAAGAAGGGACAAATGCACCTCGGCGCCGTGGTTCTCCCACACTTCCGTAGAGATAGCACCGACCGTAACCGTACCTCCCCCTTCGCCTTCACAGGCAACAAGTTCGAATTCCGTATGGTGGGCTCCTCCTTCTCCATCGCAGGACCTAACATTGTCTTAAACACAGCCGTCGCCGACCAGCTCGAGTCCTTCGCCGATCTCCTCGAGAAGAGCACCGACTTCGAACAAGACCTCAACGAATTGGTCCGCAAAACCATCATCGAGCATAATAAAGTGATCTTCAACGGCAACAACTATGCCGAAGAGTGGACGGTAGAAGCTGAAAAACGTGGACTTTATAACCTTCGCACCACTGCCGACGCACTCGCCACCTTCCTCGACGAGAAAAACATCTCTCTCTTCACCCGTCACAAGGTCTTCTCTAAGGAAGAGATGCACGCCCGTTACGAAATCAGCCTCGAGACCTACAACAAAACCCTCCGTATCGAGGCACTCACCCTCGCTGATATGGTCAAGAAAGAGATCCTCGCTTTCTCCATGGCATTCCAAAAAGATCTCCTCTCGCTACAGGCTTCCAAAAACGAAGCTGGCATCAGTGTCAAGCTCGAAAAGGCACTGCTCTGTAACCTTAGCGATGCCACAGCAAACATGTACGAGCTCACCGAAACCCTCGAGGGGCAACTCAAGGTCACAACCGAGTTCACCTCCGAGCAAAAGATCGCAGACTTCTATCGTGATACCATCCTCCCCACCATGAATCGAGTCCGTGAACAAATCGACCTGCTTGAAACCATTGTCCCCGACCAGTTCTGGGAAATGCCAACCTACGCAGAGATGCTCCACAGCGTCAACTAATCATCCCCATTCAAGTTCCTCCACAAATGTGGGGGAACTTGAATTTCTCCCACACAAAAACAAATTTCAATTTTTTCACCAAAACCCTTGACCTAATTCGCATTTTATGATATAATTCGAAATTGCGATGGATTGCATAAAAACCCATCCTCATTTTGGTTTTAGCAGGAATAAGATTCCCTTATTTTTGTTAGAATATATTAGATTTCTTTAGAAAGGAGAACTCAGATGCCTACCTTTAACCAACTGGTCCGTAAGGGCCGCTCCAAGGTAACCCACAAGTCGACCTCCCCTGCTCTGCAACATGGTCTCAACACATTGAAAAACCGTGAAACAGATATGTCCGCTCCTCAAAAACGTGGCGTATGTACTGCAGTGCGTACCTCGACCCCTAAAAAGCCTAACTCCGCTCTCCGTAAAATCGCCCGTGTGCGCCTCACAAACGGATACGAAGTAACCGCTTATATCCCAGGTGTGGGTCACAACCTTCAAGAGCACTCCGTAGTCATGATCCGTGGTGGTCGTGTCAAGGATTTACCTGGTGTACGTTACCACGTGATCCGCGGAACACTCGATGCTCAAGGTGTCAACGGTCGTATGCAAGGACGTTCCAAATACGGCACAAAACGCCCCAAAGCTGGCAAAAAATAAATTTCCGTGCAAGGAAAATCGCCTTGCCGATTTGATTCATATCATATATAATATATGGGTATCAATCGGAAGGGCACAGGGGCTAGCAGAGGTCACTCTGCCCCATACTACGGAGCATCAGCACTGCTGCTTCGAGTACCTATGAAATCATTTTTATGAAGGAGGGAAGTAAAGTGCCAAGAAGAGGAAATGTACCCAAAAGGGAAGTATTACCCGATCCGCTTTACAACTCAACCCTAGTCACCAAGCTAATCAACAGCATTATGCTTGATGGTAAAAAGGGTGTTGCGCAACAAGTCGTGTACGGCGCATTCGAAATTATCAAAGAAAAAACAGGGCAAGAGCCCATGGATGTTTACACCCAAGCAATGGAAAACATCATGCCTACCCTCGAGGTCAAAGCCCGCCGTGTCGGTGGTGCCACTTACCAAGTACCCATCGAGGTTCGCCCCGACCGTCGTCAGACATTAGGGCTTCGTTGGCTCACCATCAATTCACGCAAACGTGGCGAAAAAACCATGCGAGCACGTCTTGCCGGCGAGCTTATGGATGCTGCAAATAGCACAGGTGGAGCAGTGAAAAAACGTGAGGACACCCATAAAATGGCCGAGTCCAACAAAGCGTTCGCTCACTACCGCTGGTAAGTTAGGAGAGAACCAATGTCAAGAAAAGTATCTCTGGAAAAAACCAGAAATATCGGCATCATGGCACATATCGATGCAGGTAAAACCACCACCACCGAGCGTATTTTGTACTACACAGGTGTCAACTACAAAATCGGTGAAACCCATGAAGGTACCGCCACCATGGACTGGATGGCCCAAGAGCAAGAGCGTGGTATCACCATCACCTCTGCTGCTACCACCTGTTTCTGGAGTGGTTCTAACAAACAATTCGAGCCACACCGTGTCAACATCATCGACACCCCAGGCCACGTCGACTTCACCGTTGAAGTCGAGCGTTCCCTCCGTGTCCTCGATGGATCTGTCACCGTGATGTGCGCAAAGGGTGGGGTCGAGCCCCAATCCGAAACCGTTTGGAGACAAGCCGACCACTACCGTGTCCCTCGTATGATTTACGTCAACAAGATGGACATCATGGGTGCCGACTACTTCAACGTGCTCAACATGGTTCACGAGCGCCTTAAGTGTAATGCTGTCCCCATCCAACTCCCTATCGGAGCTGAGGACACCTTCACAGGTATCGTTGACCTTGTCGAGATGAAGGCTGACGTCTACTATGACGAAAAGGGCACCGATATGCGTGTGGAAGAAATTCCAGAAAACCTCATGGAGATTGCTCTGGAATATCGCACAAAACTAGTGGACTGCTGCGCAGATATCGACGAAGAGATCATGGAACTCGCTTTAGAGGAAAAAGAGATCCCAGCCGATAAAATCCGTGCAGCCCTTCGCAAAGGCACCATCGATAACATCATCATCCCCGTGGTTTGTGGTACTTCTTACCGCAACAAAGGGGTGCAAAAGCTACTTGATGCTGTTGTGGACTTCATGCCTTCCCCTCTGGATATCCCTGCTATCGCAGGTGTCAACCCAGACACAGGGGAAGAGGATACCCGTCCACCAGATGATAATGCCCCATTCTCGGCTCTCGCCTTCAAGATCATGACCGATAAATTCGTCGGACGTCTCTCGTTCTTCCGTGTCTACTCCGGTAACCTGTCCACAGGCTCCACCGTGATCAACTCCACCAAGAACAACAATAAAGAGCGTTTCGGCCGTATCCTCCAAATGCACGCAAACCACCAAGAGGATATCGAGCATGTCTACTCTGGCGATATCGCCGCTGCGGTCGGACTCAAAAACACCACAACAGGTGATACTTTGTGCGACCCTAACCACCCCATCATCTTAGAGTCGATGGAGTTCCCCGATCCGGTTATCCGTGTCGCAATCGAGCCAAAAACCAAAGCAGGCCAAGAAAAAATGGGTCTTGCATTGGTCAAACTCGCTGAGGAAGATCCTACCTTTAAGACCTACACTGACGAAGAAACCGGTCAAACCATCATCGCAGGTATGGGCGAGCTCCACCTCGAGATCATCGTCGACCGTCTCTTGCGTGAGTTCAAGGTGGAAGCAAACGTGGGTACCCCCCAAGTTGCTTACAAAGAAACCATCAAGAAAAACGTCGAACAAGATACCAAATACGCTCGTCAATCGGGTGGTAAAGGTCAATATGGTCACGTCAAAATCCGTGTCGAGCCCAACGAATCGGGCAAAGGCTACGAATTTGTCAATGCCGTGGTTGGTGGATCCATTCCTAAGGAATATATCCCCGCTGTCGACGCAGGTATCCAAGGTGCTCTCACTGCAGGTGTCCTCGCAGGATACAATGTGGTAGACGTCAAGGTCACCCTCTATGATGGATCCTACCATGAGGTTGACTCCTCTGAAATGGCATTTAAGATTGCTGGCTCCATGGCTTTCAAAGAGGCATGTCGCAAAGCAAACCCTGTCATCTTAGAGCCCATCATGAAGGTCTCTGTCACCGTCCCTGACGACTATATGGGAACCGTCATCGGCGATCTCAACGGACGTCGTGGACAAATTCTCGGTCAGGAAACCCGTCCAGGCGCAGTTCAAGTGGACTCCACAGTCCCTCTCGCCAACATGTTCGGCTATTCCACCGACCTTCGTTCCTCGACCCAAGGTCGTGGTAACTATGCAATGGAGCCTCACAGCTATGTCGAGATTCCAAAGAGCATCGCAGAAAAAATCATCGCAGAACGTGGTCGTAACAACGACTAATATTTCAAAAAATTGTCTTGCAATTTGACCCCCGATAGGGTAAAATAAAGAGACGATCAAAATAAACCAAAACATTTTTAGGAGGATTTGCAAAATGGCAAAACAAAAGTTTGA
Organism: Eubacteriales bacterium; assembly: GCA_044432785.1. Classification (GTDB taxonomy): domain Bacteria; phylum Bacillota; class Clostridia; order Oscillospirales; family Oscillospiraceae; genus JAWXUK01. Next base: position 5,175 of record JAWXUK010000136.1, read on the forward strand.
ACGCACAAAACCCCACGTAAACATCGGTACCATCGGTCACGTTGACCATGGTAAAACCACCCTCACAGCAGCTATCACAAAATATCTATCTCTTCAAGGTTATGCTGAGCATCAAGATTATGCAAGCATCGATAAAGCCCCAGAAGAGAGAGAGCGTGGTATCACCATCAACACCGCTCACGTCGAGTACCAAACCGATGCTCGTCACTACGCACACGTTGACTGTCCTGGCCACGCCGACTATATCAAAAACATGATTACCGGTGCAGCTCAAATGGACGGTGGTATCCTCGTTATCGCAGCTACCGACGGACCTATGGCACAAACACGTGAGCACATCTTGCTCGCTCGCCAAGTTGGCGTGCCTGCCATGGTTGTCTTCCTCAACAAATGTGAC
>JAWXUK010000137.1:0-5541 GCA_044432785.1 Eubacteriales bacterium
GGCGAAAAAATGGCGAGCGAGGTCTCTGCCTTGCTCACCGAGGGGCAATCCCCTATCAAAGGATGGCTGACCACCTCGCAGGCCCCTGAAACCGAAGAGTCTGACTCGGCAGAAGACTAAAAATCCGATCAAATCCAAAAAGCCAGACCCCCTATGATCTTGTCAATGGGGGTCTGGCTTTAGTATACTTAAATGGTTCTCGATAGAATCTTACCATATAAAATAGTTCAGGAATCCAACATTTCCCCCTCCACATCTGCCATTTTTTCTTCCTCTTCCACATAGACATCGTATTCCTCTTTTGCTTTGGTCACTCGCTCGAGTAGCCCCTCCTCATAAATGTCCTCCGACAAGAAATTTTCAATCCGTAAGGTTTCTCCCTCAAAATTCTTGTAACCGTCGATATAAGGCTTTTCTAAACAGAGGGAAATACGACAAAAATAGACCTCTTTTTCATCAAAAATGCCCTTTATTCCTAGCAAAACTTCGCACATTTTTTCTAACGTAATCTCCTCCACCTGCGCATAATAGACAAGTTCCCCATATTCTTTCCCGAGCCCTTCATAGTCGAATTCTTGGTCTAACACGAAAGAACCTTGCAAATTTCTAAACTTATCATCGCTAGATATAAAGGAACCAAAGTCTAACTCGCTGATATAGGGAAAATCAGGCGCCGATAAGACCGATTGCACCAATTCACGATACCCATCTTCGCAACGCATCAGGGTATTCCAACCATCCGACACATAATGATAATAATCACGTTGTAATGCACCAAATAGGCTGAAATCGAGGGAAAAATGGCTATCAGCCGAGCTTGGAGAGGATATATGCGCATAATATCCACCTGTTTTGAAGTTATAATTCACTTCTTCCAGTACAAAATCAGTCTCCCCATAGGTTTGAGCGAGATATTTTTCTGCTGATTTTGTGCAGATATATTTCGAGACGGGATTTCCCAAAAATGCGTGGGCAAAGAATACCACCCCTAAAGTGAGTGTGGTCGCCACTAAAAATGCGATAATTTTTAGAATTTTTTTCTGTTTCGTGGTCACTTTCATGTTATTCTACCTCCTTTTTGAGCGCAAATCCAAAGAGTGCCCCTATCACCTGTCCGAGCAAAAAAAGTCCTGCATAAACCATTCCATATTGCAGTCCTCCCAATAGATTGTAAATGGAATAATCTTCTACAAAATGGAAAGGGAGACAGTGGAAAATGGAACTGATCAAAAAGACAGCTACGAGCAGATAGACCGATCTATTTTTGTAAATCAAGGCAGAAAGTCCCCCAAGCAGTGGCATAATCCAGATATTGAGGAACATTTCTTCGCTCACACCCATGCTCACACCGAAAAATACACCGAAAAGCAGTAGCACAAACCCCCAAGCCATTACTTGAAACTTTATTTTTTGTAAAATACGAGTTTTGCTTGAGATTTCCAGTTCAACCACCTCTATCCTCTCGTTTTGACTGCAATGAGGGCAGTTTTTAGCGTGCTGATCCACTAAAATCCGACTTTCTTCGCTTGCGATCCCATCCGTGACCAGTGGAAGAAGGTCTTCATAGACTGCGCAGGGAATTTGATATTTTTGCATATTTTTCTCATTTTTATCGCTCATGGGGCAAAACCCTCCTGTTCTAGCTGTTTTTTGAGCTTGTTTTTGTGTCTGTGCGCCGTAACACACGCAGAATTTTCCGTAATACCCAGTTCTAGCGCAATTTCGTGAAAGGAGTACCCCTCCACCCGTTTCCAGAAGAGAATTTGAATGGTCTCAGGCTCTAAAGAGACCAATTCTTTCACCTTTTTCGTAAATTCCGACCGTAACACTTGGGAACCGACCTCGAAATCGTGATCTCGTTCCAACCAATGTTGAATAAAATAGTCCTCTAACTCCACCTGTTTTTTCTCTCTACGGATCTGCTCGAGCCACTTATGACGAGCGATGGAAAATAGCCATGTTTTGATGGAACATTCCCCTCGAAAGCGAAAAATAGACGAAATTGCCGACAAAAATACGTCACTTGTCAGATCTTCAGCCACCGATTGATCGTGACATAACGAGCACAGGTAGCGATACACATCTTCTTTGTGCTCCTCATAAATTTTTTGTATGGTCATGTTCCCCTCCTCTCGCTCTGTCTATTAGTGACGATTGCGTGCAAAATCTTACAGCTTTTGCAAAAAAATCCAGACCACTACCTTATATAGCAACCATCTGCACTCTGCGAAATTGTTTAGGCTTGAAAAGCGTGGGACGGCGTAGTTTCCCAAAACTTACCATATCTCTTTTCCATGGAAGTGAATTATAGTTATCTTAACAGAATGGAGCATTTTTGTCAAGAAACTGCGTAGTTTTGCACTGTTTTTCTCATCTAGCATCAAAGTTATCCATCCAACCTGCTGAAATAGAAGCAGACTCAAAGCTCGGGCATGGCTCCCATTTGCTAAGTTTGCCTAAAATTCGTGGTTATTTTGTGGTGAATCTTTGGTCACTTTTACCCTTGACATAAATCTCTGTGACATGGTAGAATAGCAAGATTAGTTTAATCCAACTAATGTTTCTAAATTTTTGAAAGGCTTGGTTTCTATATCACATGAGTAAAAATAATATCATTACCATTTCCATGGCCATCGCACTGCTCATCTGTTCGGTTGCTTCCATTTTCATTGGAGCCATTGATTTACGTAGCTTTGAGCTGGAAAATTTCGGTAGTTTAGATCTGATTCTGCTCTCACGTCTTCCTCGACTCCTTGCCATTCTCTGCACTGGTGTGGGGATGAGTGTTTCGGGGCTGATCATGCAACAGCTCTGCATGAACAAGTTTGTCTCCCCTACCACTGGTGCCACCATTTCCTCGGCACAGTTCGGGGTTTTGTTATCTCTGGTCTTTTTCACAAATACGACTTTATTTCAAAAAACAATGCTCGCTTTTGTCACTTCCATCATCGGAACCTGGATTTTTGTCTGGATGATCCAACAAATCAAGTTCAAAGATGTCATGTTGGTCCCTCTGATCGGAATTATGTTCGGCATGGTGATCAACGGATTTACTAACTTTTTCGCCTATCGCTATGGTGCCATGCAAAGTTTGAGTGCCACCTTGGTGGGAGATTTTTCCCTCATCATCAAAGGTCGCTACGAAATCGTATTTTTGGTGGTTCCGTTGGTGATTATCGCCTTTATCTACGCAAACCACTTCAATATTGTGGGTATGGGTGAGGATTTCGCCAATAACTTGGGGATTAGCTACAACACCATTTTGCTCATCGGTCTTTCCATTGCAGCACTGATCACAGCTTCGGTTGTGGTGACCGTGGGAACCATTTCTTACATCGGTTTGATTGTGCCTAACATCGTTTCCATGTTCCGTGGAGACAAAATCCGTGGCAGTTTGCTAGATGTCGCCCTCTTTGGTGCGTTATTTGTACTGGTTTGCGACATGATTGGACGACTTTTGATCCATCCTTACGAACTTCCTGTGGATTTGATCGCAGGCGTGATCGGCAGCTTGGTCTTCATCTTCTTTATGAATATGCGACTGAGCACTGGCAAAAAAAGGAAAAAACAAATCCAAAAAACGGAGGTAACCTGTTGTGAAAGTAAGTAAAGCAAATTATAATTTCACCCTGATCTTTATGATTACATTAGCTGTTGTGTGTTCCCTCTTCTTCCTGTATTATGGACTTTCAGGTCTCAGCGAAAAGGCATTTAATTATACCTTAAATCTGCGTCAACCTCGTCTTTATGCCATGATTATTGCAGGTTTTTGCATCGGAACCGGTTCCATTGCCTTTCAATCTGTCATCCGTAACACCATCGTTACCCCTTGTCTTTTGGGGATGAATTCTCTCTATTCTTTGGTACAAACAGGTATTTTCTTCTTCCTTGGTGCAGAATCCATCTTGGTTTACAACAGAAACCTCTCGTTCATCCTCAATTTAGTGGTGATGTCCATTGCAGCACTCCTCATTTATGGATATCTCTTCCGTAAAACCAATTATAATGTACTCTATGTCCTCTTGGCAGGTACGGTGCTCTCTAGCTTTTTTGGTAGTTTGACCACTGGTATGACTCGAGTGATGGACCCTAACGATTACGATACCTTGCTCGATAGTTTGGTGGCAAGTTTCGGTCGTGTCAACGAAGATATTTTGTGGATTTCTATGGCTGTTGTGATCGGAGTGGTCATCGTATTTTGGCGAGATGTCCGTCTGCTAGACGTGATCACCTTAGGAAAAGATCAATCCATCAACCTCGGTGTGGATTATGATAAAGCCATCAGTCGCATTTTGCTCGCTGTGGTCATCTTAATTGCGGTTGCCACTGCGTTGGTCGGACCTATTTCCTTCTTAGGGCTTATCATTGCAAATATTTCCAGACAACTCTTCAAAACCTATCGCCATAGCTATTTAATGGCAGGGTCGGCACTCTTCGGCGTGATTATTTTAGCCGGTGGACAGGGCTTCATCGAGCATTTCCTTCCATTTTCGACCTATATTTCGGTGCTGATTAACATTGTTGGTGGTGGATATTTCCTCTTCCTCATTATGAAAAATAAAGGAGCCACCTAACTGATGAATATTAAATCAATTGATAAAAGTTTCGGACCCAAGCAAGTGGTGAGCGATGTTAGTTTTGAAATCCCAAAAAACAAACTCACCTCTCTAATCGGCCCTAACGGAGCCGGTAAATCCACTGTTTTGAACATGATCACCCGTCTGATTGCTCGTGATAATGGTCAAATCCTCATCGATGATCAAGATATTGCGGATTATAAGGCGAAAGAGCTCTCGAAACGTCTTGCCATTTTGACCCAAACCAATCACATCACCATGAAACTCTCGGTGAGAGAGTTGGTGGCATTTGGTCGATTCCCTCACTCTGGTTCTCATTTGCGTGCAGAGGACTACGAATATGTAGATAAAGCCATCGCTTACATGGAATTAGAGGAATTTCAAGATCGTTTTATCGACGAACTCTCTGGTGGACAACGTCAACGTGCCTATATTGCGATGGTTATCGCTCAAGATACCGAATATGTCTTCTTGGACGAGCCCACCAATAACCTCGATATTTATCACTCTTCCAACATGATGAAGCTTTGTCGTCGTCTCTGCGACGAACTGGGCAAAACCGTCATTTTGGTGCTTCACGAAATCAACTTCGCCTCTTCCTATTCCGATTATATCGGTGCCTTCCTCGACGGAAAGCTTCACAAATTCGGTACGGTTGACGAAGTGATGAACAAAGAAGTGCTGAAAGAATTGTACAAAGTTGATTTCGAAATCATGCAAATCAACGACCGTCCAGTGGCGATGTATTACTAATCATCCCACATTCCATCGATATTTAGGTGGCATTTTGCCACCTTTATATATACTATTATGTTAGCAATACCTAACAATTTAAAGGAGAACCCCCATGAATCAACTCAAAAAGACTCTATCCCTATCCCTCGCATGTGCATTGGCGCTCACCGTCACTGCTTGCTCTAGTGGCGATGCTGGTACCACTGCTGATACCACAACCACCACAACC